>JBFZBV010000594.1:0-5698 GCA_041308285.1 Planctomycetota bacterium
AGCCTCGATCGTTGCGCCTGCCGCGCGACGTTCGTGGTCATCAAGCCCACCGGAGGCACCTGGGAGACGGAGCGGGTCTTCACACCCGACGTATCGGACATGAGAATCGACGTCCCCGAGGACTGGTAATCGATGCCTCCGCCAGGCCATTGCCTTGCGCGCCGGATAAGACAGGCCGCCCGGGAACCATCCAGGGGGACGCGGGCAATCACTTGATGACGAATTTCTTCTCCACGACCTCACCATCCTCGACAATCACGACCGCGCTCGATGTCCGCGAATCGTCCCCGTTCTCGTCCTGAAGCGCGACGACAATCGGGCCCGGCGGCACGCGCTTGATGGCGACGTTCCCGCGGCCGTCCGTCTCGAACTCGTCCGCCGCCGCCTCGAGCCCCTCTCCGATGCTCACGAGCCCGCCGTCCTCGTACTTGAGCCTGAACCGCGCCCCTTCGACGGGTTTCCCGGCATGGTCGGTCACGTTAATCTTCACCGTGCCCCCGCGGGCGAGACGGAACTCGACCTTCACCTCCCCGCCGTCCGGTATCCTGACGCCGGTGACGCGGGCCGGGGCGAAGCCCGATGTGTACAGACGGATGTCCGCGATGCCAGGATTCAGATGCCCCTGTCTGAATTCGCCGTTCCCGTCCAGGGTCTCTTCGTTGGTCGCGTAGTCCTCGGAATTCCCGTACCGATACGCGAGGAAGACCTCCAGGTTCGCGAGCCGCTTGCCTTCGGGATTGAGCACGATCCCAACCAGCGTGCCCCCCCTGCTGAGGAACAGATCGATGTCCGGATTCGAGCGGTTTTCCGTGATATCGACGTCGCTCTTCTCGGTAGGCAGGCAATCCTCGAAAATCGCCTGGAATTCATAGGTCCCCCCCGATATCCCGGTGAACTCGAACCTGCCTTTGGCGTCGGTCCGGCATTCGAGGCCGCTCTCCTCCTCCGACCAGGGGTGAACCCACCTGCAGAATACGCGCGCACCCTCGACCGGTTTCTTCGTGGCCGAGAAGTAGACATGCCCCTCGGCGCTCGTCTGCGTAAGGACAAAGTCCTGCCGGAACTGCGCAGTCCCTGGGATGTTGACCGCGAAACGCGCCGGCCCGATGGACACCACGTACCTGCCTGAGGGGATTCTCGCCATCTCGTAGGACCCGTCGTCCCCGGTCTCGACCTCCTCGTCCAGCCCCCCGCGGTATTCCGTGAACGTCACCCACTCGCCATTAACCGGCTCGCCTGCTCTTGTCACCCTGCCGAACACCCTGCATTCCGTCCTTCGCGCGCCTTGCCCGATGCCTTCGATGCAAAGGTCGACAATCCTGAGGGTCTCGCCGGGGCTCAGGAGCACTTCCTTTTCGTAGATTTCATCGGATTCTGGATTGGTGGCAGTCAGCCAGTACTTCCCGGCGGACGGCACGTCGAAGGAGAACCTGCCGTCCTTGCCGGTGCGCACGGTATCCAGGGAGCGCATGTTCCTGGTGCGGGCCTGGTAGATTTCGACGGTCATGCTTTCGACGGGCAGGCCCTCGTCGTCCGTGACCCTGCCTGAAATGACTCCGTAGGGTGAGGCCGGCTTCGCGGCCGAATCCTGTGAGCCATGTCCGGGTCCGCGGGTCAAATCCGCTCCCGCTCCCCCGCCGCCCGCCGCGGATGTCGTCCCGGGGCCTGCCGGCTGGCCTTGCCCGGCGTCAGGAGGACGATCATCCGAGGGTTTCCACTCGATCCCCGAACCCGAAGGCATCATGGGTTCGTCCCGGCTTCGAAGCCCGGCGAACCACAAGGCGCCCGCGACCGTGAGAACGACAAGGAGTGCGACAAGGACCTTGAAACCCACTCGCTCCGGCATCGCAGCCGCCCCCCTTATTCCTGAATGCATCCAGGGGCTTCCAGCCTCAGGAATCTGCAGCAGGAGCTATTTTCGCAGGCCGCCGCCTCCGGCGTCAACCCGGGGATTCCGCGGCCGACTATTCAATCGTGTACATGCGCGCCGCAGGCATCGAGACCTTGCCGTTCCAGGTCTTCACGGGATTCGGTTTCCCAGGCGTCCCCTGGGATCCGCCGGACCCGCCGTCCGATTCGATTTTCCGGCCTTCGGAATCGAGCTTCCCCGTGATGCCGGCCGTCCCCGTCAGGGAGGCGCTGTCGAACACGGCGCGGAATGCGAGTTTCCTTCCCTTATACGAGTCCAGGGGGGCCGTCTGCTCCCATGCCGGCGAAGAGAGGTCGACATGGATGACCATGGGCTCCCCGGGCGCAAGTGTTTCGGCGACCAGTATGTTCCTCCTCACGTTCTCGTCCTTCCTTCGAAGCGTCCATGAAGAGCCGTTCTCGTCGGTGATTTCGAAGTACATCTGGCTCCTTCCCTGCGGGCAGGCCTGCGAGAGGACCTCGAGGGGCTCGCCCGAGACGTTGGTCAGCACGACGTGGAACTCGCCCGCGAGCGGGATGACGCGTTTCCCGGCTTTTTCCGGCACGGCTATTTCCACGGTCAGGGCCGGTTTTTCGCCATCGGCAAACGACCTGCCCCAGGGCGCAAGAATGCACGCAAGGAACGCGGCTGCGCAGGCCGCGGATATCAGGGACATTGCAATCGATCGTTTCATGGCTTCCTCCGAAAAGACGGCGGCATCCGGGAACTCAATCCGTCCCGACGCTTCCCGGAGCCGGAAAGTTCCCGGAAATCCGGGATTCCTGCTTGCGGTCTCCATGTACGGCGTGCCGGCGAAGGAGGGATTCGAATCGCCGGGCTCGTCCAGCCGCTCGAATCCCCGTTCGGATTCCAACCCGGGCGCTAGGATGGCGGGAAGGGAGGCGCGGGCCGGGGCCGCTTCGGCCTGGGCTGCAATCCCCGTGGCCGCAATCATTTCCCATCGGCAGCCTCGAGCAGCTTTGCAACCTCGTCGCGTTTCATCTGGCGCGCGTAGTCGAGCGCGGTCTTGCCGTCGTCGTCCTTCAGCGACCTGTCGGCGCCGTTCTTAATCAGGAACCCCACCATGGCGGCGTTGCCCTTGTGCGCGGCCACGTGAAGCGGGGTAAGGCCGATTTTCGTCCTCGCGTTGATGCCGGCGCCTGCCTTTATCAGCGCCTCCGCCGCCTCGACCAGGTTCTCCTGCGCGGCTACGTACAGAGGGGTAGCCCCGATTTTCAGGGCGGCCTCCAGCTTCGCGCCGGCGGAAATCAGCAGGGCCATCGAGGCCGTGTCCGCCCTGAGAGTCGATATGTGAAGAGCAGTCCATCCTTCGACGCTGACCGCGTTGACGTCCGCGCCCGCCTTGATGAGCGCTTCCACTATCTTCGCCCGCTTGTTCGACGCAGCGAACATGATGGGCGTGTTCCCGGCGCCGTCCCTGGATTCCAATGCCGCGCCCTTGGATACGAGCAGGGCCGTGATGCTTTCCATCCCGGAGCCGGCCGCATGGTGAAGCGCGGTCTCCCCCTTGGAGTTCGCGCCGTCATGCCCCGCGCCGGCCTCTATCAGGATTCTCGCCGTCTCCTCCACGCCGGCGGAGCATGCGGCAATCAGCGGCGTGAAGCCGTGGATGTTCGCCGCATTCAAGTCCGCCCCCCTGGAAATCAGGAACCTGAGCATCGCGGCATGGCCCTTTATGGCGGCGATGGCCGCCGGCTTGCCGCCCGTCGGGCTTCCCGGCCCGTTGATGTCCGCCCCGAGCGAAAGCAGGTGCTCCGCAACCTCCATCCTGCCTGCCGAGGCGGCTGCGAACAGCGGAGTCGCGCCTTTCACCCTGACGTCCGGCTTCGCCCCTGCAGCGACGAACCCCTTCACAGCCTCGAGGTCCCCCTTCTCTGCCGCCTTGATGAACTCGTCCCTCTTCACGTCGAGCGCTTTCAGCGCGTTCGCCAGACTGGAGGCCTCTGCCGCGCCGGCCGGCGTCTTGCCTTCCTTGTCGGCCGTCCAGGGGTTGGCGCCCTTCGAAAGGAGCAGCTCTACGATTCCATCCTGGTTCTTGCCGCATGCGGCGTGCAGCGGCGTGCGGCCGATATCGTCCTTCGCGTCGACCTCCGCTCCGCATCCCAGGAGAACCTCCGCCGCCTCCTTCCTGCCGTTCACCGACGCCGCGTGCAGCGCCGTCCTGCCCTCCTGCTTTCCAGCGCAGCGCAGGTTCAGCGCCGCCCCGGCCGAGGCGAGAATCCGCACGCATTCGGCCTTGCCTCCGTCCGCGGCGAGGTACAGCGCCGTCCTGCCCTCCGCGTCCGCATCGTCGAGCGCCGCCTTCGCCGCGGCCAGCGCCCCGGCCGAGCCGCGCGCGTCCTTAAGGATCGCGTGGTGCAGCGCCGTCATGCCGGCGGCGCAACGCGTATCCGGCTTGGCGCCCTTGCCGAGCAGCCAGTTCACCGCGTCCGCCTTGTCAGCCGATGCGGCACAGTGGAGCGGCGTGAGGCCGCCGGGGCCGGCGGCGTCCGCCGAGGCTCCCTTGGAAACCAGAAGCTCGGCCACCGCCGTGTGGCCGCCTTCCATCGCGGCATGGAGCGGGGTCTTGCAGCCCTTTGCGCCCTCGACCGGCGCGCCTTTGCCGAGGAGGAACTCGGCCGCAGCGGCCTGCCCGGCCAAGGCGGCCGCGCAAAGCGGAGTGAGGCCTTCTGCGTCCTTCGCGTCCAGGTTCGCGCCTTTTCCGGCCAGGAAATCGAGGACGTCCGCCTTGCCCGCTGCTGCCGCGGCGTGAGCCGCGGAGGATCCCTTGAATTTCTCGTCCGGGGAGAGGCCTGCGGCCAACGCGGCGGCCATCGAGTCCATGTCCCCGGCAGCCGCGTCGGACACGAATTTCCCGATGATTCTACCCAGGCGCTCGGAGGTCTTGGCTGCGCCTGTCAGCGCCGCGAGATCCGCAGGAGTCCTCCCCTTCGCGTCCTTCGGCGACGGCGCGACTCCCTTGGAAAGCTGGAGCTCCAGCGTCTTGAGGCTGTCGAACGCCGCGGCGAGGTGCAAGGGCGTCCAGCCCTTGGCGTCCGTCGCATCGAGGGAAGCGCCCATTTCGATTAGTTTCTCCGAGGTCAGCTCGGCGCCGCTCCGCGCCGCAGCATGGAGCAGAGTGCGACCCCTCCTGTCTACGACCGAGGTTTTCGCGCCTGCCTTGACGAGGAATTCCAGCGCATCCGAGTAATTGCTCTCAGCCGCCGAAAATACCGGCGTTCGGCCTTCGTTGTCGGCCGCCTCGATGTCGGCCTTCAGCTCGATGAGTTTCGCGATTGCGGCCGTACTGCCGAATGCAGCCGCCGAGTGCATGGGAGTGCGGCCTTCATCGTTCCTGTCCGATACCGAAGCCCCCTTTTCGGCGAGCATGCAGATGATTTCCAGGGAATCCGCTCCCGCTGCTGAGTGCATGGGAGTGCCCCCGTCCCCTCTCCTTGCGGAGGGGTTCGCGCCGTGATCCAGGAGAAATGCGGCCAGATCTGCGTTGTTCTTGAACGCCGCCTCGTGCAGCGCGGTCGTACTGCCTTTGCCGATGCCGTTGACGTCCTCGCCGGACTCAATCAGTTCCTCGACCTTCTCCATTTCGCCGAGCGCGGCAGCTTCGGTGAGGTCCGAAGCTGCGTCCATGCCTTTCAGGATCGCCTTGAAGGACGGCGACCCTTCCATGGTTCCGAATACGAGGAAACCCCATTTCAAGGACGCTTCGAGGCCCGGAGTGCTGGAGACGACCGCGTCCACGCCGGCCTTGAGCGGATCGTCGAACCATTC
>JBFZBV010000595.1:0-10115 GCA_041308285.1 Planctomycetota bacterium
AGACCGGATACATGTTGGACTTGTTCGGCTGGGCGAAGGTGAGGCGCACGAGGCCTGCTCCGTCAGGGGCCATGGAAAGAATGTCTACGAACGACTGGTCGAGCGGATTGGCCTCGCAGACCGCGCCGAAGACGATGCGCGTCCCGTCGGCAGAGAACGACGGAAGGTACTCCGCGCGGTCAGAGTGCCCTCCGGCTGCGCTGAGGTCCAGGGCGATGGCGGTGCTGCCGTCGCTCCGGACCTTCTGGATGTGCCAGATGCCGCTCCCGAAGTTCTCGGGGTCGGCGGACGTGTACTGCACGGCGCGCTCGAAGACAATCCACTGGTCGTCGGGGCTCCAGGCCGGGTCGAAGTTGCCGGGGGGGAAGGCCGCGGTCGCAACCCCGGGCCCGCCGTCGTACACGAGGCGTATGTCCGTGCCGTCCGGAGCCATGGTGTTCAGGACGAACCTCGGATCGGCCGCGAGGCCGTCGAGGAAAGCATAGGCGATTCGCGATCCGTCGTGCGACCATGCCGCGTCGGACTCGATGCATGTGAGGGTGTTCGTGAGCCTCGCGAGATCAGCCCCGTCGCGGCGGATTTTGTAGAGGTCCATCTGGTCCTCGCCCTGGCTCGCGAGCTTCATGGAGAAGACGACCCATTCCCCGTCCGGCGAGAAGGTGCGGCCTTCGGCGTGGTCGAGCTGGCTCGTCAGCCTCCATTCCAGGCCGTCGGCAAGGTCGATGATCCAGATCGATCGCCTGTCCTCGTCGCCGAGCCCCGCGGGGGCGTCGGTGTCGGTTTCGGCTCGCGAGGCGACTATGTACCTGTGCGAAGCGTCCACGCCCAGTATGAAATGGTGGCAGACTGAGTAGGTAATGCGCGCGACGTTCCCGCCGGTCGCGTCCATGGAGTAAATCTCGGTCCTCCGCGGGTCGCCGGGCGGGGCATCCTTGTTGGAAACGAAGAGAATCTGCGCGCACGGGGGCAGGTAATCGGGAGGTCCGCCTCCGTCAGCGCCGCGGCCGGATTCGCGGCAGCACGGCATCGAGGCGGCGATGGCGATCGCGGCCATAATCCGGACCAGGCGGGGGCGGAGCGCAACTCTCATCCTGGTCCCTCCAATGCCGTCATGCCTTCATATGGTACACTCGATCAGTGCCGCCGGTTTCACCTGCGAACTCCACCTCGACCTTCACGTCAGGCGAGAGGCTGTCGTGTATGTGGCAGTTGCCGATCGATGCGAGAAGGACCTGCTTCTGGTCCCAGGACAACGCCCGGGGGGGGCGAGACGGCCATCCGGATTGAGGCTATTCTCTTGACGGGCCTCTTGTCCATCGGGAGCTGAGCGGCGATTTTCAGGCCGCGCACGTCGAATCCGGCTTTCTCAGCCGCCACGCCCATGACAATCGCCACTCACGTGGCCAGGGCGGAACCCACGAGATGGACCGGCGAGAACGTGGCGCCGGCCATCGGGCCGACCTTCAGGCTGTCGCCCGAAGGCACGTGCGCCGTGGTGCAGTCGTGGTCTCCGAGGTACACCGCCTCGACTTCTAGAGGCATTGCATGCTCCTTTCCACCGGTTTCTCGCCGATTAGGACCATGTTCGTGACCGGCCATGGCATCCGTTCGACTCCGCCGGCCGACCTGCGGAAGAGCTCGATCTTTCCGGCGAACCGGTTCTCGACAATCCAGGGATTCGAATACTGGCGTGATCCCGACGCAGGCTCGTTCGGGTTCTCCACGACCCTGAACCCCGCGTCGGATAGCGCGGCCTTCCACTGCGCGAAGTCCCAGAAGGCGAACTCCTCGTTGAGCTCGCTCCGCCAGTTGTCCGGGTAGTCCTTCTTGGACATGAACTCGACCGCGTCGCGGAGGCGCAGGGAGAACAGCTCCTTCCCTCCCTCGATTGTCTCGGAGCACCGGACCGCGGTCGAAGGATCGCGCCTGCCCGACGCCCGCATGTCGGCGAGGAAATCATGCGCGAACCGGACGAACTTCGCCCTCGTGGAAAGCCCGCGGATGTGCGCCTCCAGGGCCCGTGGGTCTCCGAAGTCCTTCAGAGGATTGAGGCCGGACCCGTCGTCGGTCCTGCACCACATGAGGACCTCCTCCTCCTTTCCCGCGGGTCCAAGGACGTCCCGTATCACGATTCTCCCGCCCGGCCTCGTCTGGCGGAACTTGAACCCCAGGTAGCGGCGGACCGACGGCTCCCCGTCGCCGTAGGACCACAGCTCGTGCATCGTCGAGTTGCATATCGTGGTGTCGATTGACGACGGCTCGAACACTTCGTCCAGGATGTTGCGCTGGTGGAAGTGGACGTAGGTGCCGCCGAAATCCCCGCGCCTCTGGCGTTCGCGGCACAGGGCCATGAACTCGCCGGTGATCTCGATTCCGATGAGGTCCGAGTCCGGGAAGTCGCGGGCGATTTCTGCCAGCAGCGCTCCGTCGGCGCAGCCCTCGTCCGCAATCTTGCCGGGCCTGACGGCGTGCTTAACGTCGGCGTACTTGACCTGAATCAGGTTCCGGTTGCTCATCCCGACCGAGTACGTGGCGTAGTTCCTCGTGTCGGTGAGGCTACCCTCGTCGTTCAGGAGCGGGTCGCGGTAGAGCCTCTCAATCCTCCGCGGGACCTCCGGGAAGTCCGCGAGCAGGCCGAATGCGGCCGGCGACAGCGCGGCGCGCAGACCGGGATCGGCCGCCCAGCGTCCGCCCATGCCCGCGATTGCCTTGACCAGGTCAATCGGAAGCGGAGGCCTCGATCCCTCGGGCCGGCCGAGTTCCGCGGGCAGTATGGAGAACCCCGCTTCGCGGTACATCTCGACCACGCCCGGCGTCGAGCACAGGACCACGGTGTTGTGCGGGCCGAGCCTCAGCCTGCCTTCGGTCTGCTCCTCGACCTCCCTTATCGTATTGGCGGCGAAACGCGCCGTGCGGCCGAAATGAGGCACGCCGACGATGGAGTAATGGACTCCGAAGGCCGCCTCGAGATTGCGGGCGAACCGGTCGACTCCCACGGCCCTTATCGGGAACGGTATCGGGTTGTACCGGGAGTTCTCCTGGTTCGCGGAGGTAAGCGCGAAGACCACGTGGTCCACGGTGTCGTCGAAACCGGGCGGCGGACCGAGGTACTCGATTTCGGATGCTCTGCGGCCCAGGATGGTGGAAAGGTATTCCTCCTGGAACCTCGTGTTGACCAGGTGCCTGCCCGGGAAGAGAAGATAAGCCATGGCGAATCCTCGATGTTACACCCGGGCCCGGGGGGGGGCGGGACATGGGCCCGGCCCGGGCCTCGACTGTAATATTACGCGCTCCGCCGGAAAAAGAAACCGGGACTTGCCCGCCCGACCGCCCCGGCCTTGCGCACTTGTTAGTATAATCATCGTTCCGATTCGCAGTCGCCGGCTCCGGAGGACGATTGAGGCAGAAGAGACGCATTTTCGAAGTCAACGGCATAGTCCAGGGCGTGGGATTCAGGCCGTTCGCCTACCGCCTCGCCTCGTCGCTCGGGCTGCGCGGCTTCGTCAGGAACGAGACCTCCTGCGTGCGCATCGACGTCGAGGGGGACGAGGGGGCGCTGGAAACTTTCGCAGCCAGGCTCATCAGCGACGCGCCGCCCCTTGCCAGGATATCCGGGATATCGGCCGAGGACGCCAATCCTGCGGGAGCAGCGGGGTTCGCGGTGGAGAACTCCTCGGGCGAAGGCGGCGGGGCGCCGGCGGTGCCGCCCGACGCCGCCACGTGCGATGAATGCCTGCGGGAGCTTCGGGACCCCGGGGACAGGCGGTTCGGATACCCGTTCATCAATTGCACCGACTGCGGGCCGAGGTACACGATAATCAAAGGCGTTCCCTACGACAGGCCGCTCACGACGATGTCGGCGTTCGGGATGTGCGACCGGTGCAGCCGCGAATACCACGATCCAGCCGACAGGCGCTTCCACGCGCAGCCGAACGCGTGCCCCGACTGCGGCCCGAAAGTATTCCTCGCGGGGGGCGACGGACTGGAAAAGGCATCCCCGGACCCGGTGTCCGAGGCGGCCGGGGCGCTGGCGCGCGGGCTCGTTGTGGCGGTGAAGGGCATCGGCGGATTCCATCTCGCATGCGACGCGGAATCCGAGGAGGCGGTCGGCAGGCTCAGGCTGCGCAAGAGGAGGGAGGAGAAGCCGTTCGCGCTGATGGCGCGTGACATGGCCGCCGTCAGGCGCGTAGCGGAGGCGTCGGAGGCCGAGGAACGGCTCGTTTCTTCCCCGGCCCGGCCGATTGTGCTGCTCGCCAAGAAGCCCCGGAGCCGGCTCGCGGGATTAATAGCGCCAGGGAACCGCTTCCTCGGCGTGATGCTGCCTTACTCGCCCCTGCACCACCTGCTGCTGGCCCGGGGGCCGGAAATCCTCGTCATGACGTCCGGAAACATGTCGGACGAGCCCATCGAATTCGCCAACGCGGACGCCCTCGAGAGGCTGAGAGGCATCGCGGACCTGTTCCTGCTCAACGACAGGGATATCGAAACGCCTGCGGACGATTCCATTGCGAGGATTGCCGCCGGCAGGGCGGTGCTGTCGAGGAGGTCGCGCGGATACGTCCCTTCGCCCGTCCGCATGCCTTTCGAAGGCCCTTCCGTGCTGGCGGTCGGCGCAGACCTCAAGAACACCGTGTGCGTCACCAGGGGCGGACATGCGTTCCTGAGCCACCACCTCGGAGACCTCGAGAACCAGAGGGCGCTCGAGGCTTTCGAGACCGCATCCCGCAGGCTGGCCCGGCTCGTGGGAGCCGAGGCCGGAGTCGTGGCGCACGACATGCATCCGGGCTACGCGTCGACGCGCTTCGCCCTTTCGCTCGAGGGCGTGGAAAACATAGCCGTACAGCACCACCACGCTCACGTCGCCTCCGTGATGGCCGAGAACGGCCTCGACGGCGAGGTGCTCGGCGTGGCGTTGGACGGTACCGGCTACGGGCCCGACGGGACGGTCTGGGGCGGGGAATTCCTGGCCGCCGGGTACGGCGGGTTCAGGCGCGTCGCGAGGCTGAGGCAGGTCCGCATGCCCGGGGCCGACGCGGCGGCCAGACAGGGGTGGCGCATGGCGATGTCCCACGTGATTGACGCCCTCGGTCCGGGGGGGCTCGCCGCGGCGCCGCGCCTGGCCCCGGATTCCAGGTCCGAGTCCGTGGTGGCGGCGATGATCGGGAGGGGATTCAACGCGCCTCTCACGTCCAGCATGGGGAGGCTCTTCGACGCGGCGGCGGCCATATGCGGCGTGGCCTCGGTCTCCACCTTCGAGGGCCAGGCCGCGATGGCGCTGGAAGGCGCGGCGGACGGCCCTGCAGGCGATCCATACCCGTTCGCGATTATGGAGGAAGCCGGCCTGCTGGTCGCCGACACGAGGCCGGCCGTCGCGGCGATGGTGGACGATGTCGCCAAGGGCGCTGCCGTTCCGGCGGTCTCGAGGAGGTTCCACGGCACCGCGGCCGCAATCGTCGTCAGGACCTGCGAAATGCTCGGCAAAAGGCTCGGGCTGGACAGAGTGGCGCTCTCCGGCGGCTGTTTCCAGAACGCGATTCTTTTGGAAGCGTGCGTCGCGGGGCTCTCGAAGGCGGGGTTCGCGGTCTACACCCACTGCCTCGTCCCTCCCAATGACGGGGGCGTGTCGCTCGGACAGGCAGCGGTGGCGGCTGCTTCAGCCCTGGAGGCGGGGAAAGGCCGCTGATTTCGCTGCCCGCCTTCGCTTGAACATGACGAAACGGGACCTGGTCCCGTTTCGTGATATCAGCACGCAACATCATGAATTCCAATGATTTGCATCGGCAACGCTCTTTGCAAGACCTATTTCCATCTCAAATCGGGACCTGGTCCCGTTTCCATCGATGATGTGGCATTTCTGCAGGACCAATCGCCCGATTGGCATGCTTTTTATAAGGATCACGGCGATATCGCCGGATTAATCGGCGATGCACCAGAGAACAACTTGGTGCATTCACCTCCCGCAGACAGCATGGAGCGTGTATACTGTCTGCGCAGGAGCCCCGGCGGTGAAAGGAATGGTTTGATGTGCCTGGCAGTGCCCGTGAAGGTGGTATCCGTCGAGGGGTCAACCGGCAAGGTTGATGTCTCGGGCAACCTGGTCAAAGCCGACTTCACGCTGGTCGGCGACGTCAGGCCCGGCGATTTCGTGATCCTGCATGCGGGATTCGCAATCCAGAAGTACGATCCCGCGGACGCGGAAGAGACGCTCAGAATCTTCCGGGAGATCGAAGAGGCGGAGGGGGCGGCGGAGCGCGGCGAGTGAAATGGAAACCCGGACGGACAGGTCGGAGGCGGGCGGATTCGAGGACGCGGGCGTGGCCGCTTCCATCGCGGCGGCCATGGGGCGCGCGGCCGGGAGCCTGGGCAGGCGCGTGAGCATCATGGAGGTGTGCGGCACGCACACCATGGAGATTGCCCGCAACGGGCTCAAGTCGTTCCTGCCCCCGTCCGTCAGGCTCGTGTCCGGCCCGGGTTGCCCCGTGTGCGTCACGCCCGACGCGTACATCGACGCGGCGTGCGGGCTCGCCGTGTCCGGCCGAGCCATGGTGGCGACCTTCGGGGACATGCTTCGCGTGCCCGGGTCCGGGATGAGCCTCGAGCAGGCCAGGGCCGAGGGCGGGGACGTGAGGGTCGTCTATTCGCCCCAGGACGCCCTGCGGTACGCTGAAGCCGATGCGTCGCGGGAGGCGGTGTTCCTGGGCGTGGGGTTCGAGACCACGGCGCCCCTCGTGGCGGCGACGGTGCGGAAGGCCGCCGCCGCGGGCACGGGCAACTTCTCCGTGCTGCCCGGCAACAAGACGGTCCCGCCCGCGCTGGGCGCGCTGCTCGACGACGGGGAGACGGAGATAGACGGTTTCCTCTGCCCTGGGCACGTGTCCGTGATAACGGGCCCGGAGCCGTACGGGGCTGTCGCTTCGCGCGGCGTGCCATGCGTCATCGCGGGCTTCGAGCCCCTCGACATCCTGCAGGCGGTGCTCATGCTGCTGAGGCAGATTCTCGAGGGCCGGTCCGAGGTGGAGGTGCAGTATTTCAGGGCGGTGAAGAAGGGGGGCAATCCCCTTGCGCAGAGCATCATGCGCGAAGTGTTCGAGCCCTGCGATTCGCGCTGGCGCGGGATTGGGGTCATCCCCGGGAGCGGCCTCGGGTTCTCGCCGGCGTACCGGGAGTTCGACGCGGCCGCGAGGTTCGGCCTGGCCGCCGGCGGCCCCGACGAGGACCGAGGGTGCTCGTGCGGCAGGGTGCTGAAGGGCGCAATCGAGCCGGCGGAATGCGGCCTGTTCGGGGCTGCATGCACTCCCGAGCACCCGCGGGGGCCGTGCATGGTCTCGTCCGAGGGATCGTGCGCCGCGGCTTACAAGTCGATGGGCTGAGCGCGCGGTCCCGGGAACGCGCTTTTTTTTTCGTTCTTGGAGACGAAGGATGGACAGGTCGCTGCCGGTTATCGTAGCGGCGCTTGCCGCGTTCTGGATCGCGGGGTGCAAGTCAGCCGGCCAGGGGGCGGACGGCGGAGGGGGGGGCTCCGCGCCCGCGTACGAGTGCAAGATGATGGAACGGCCGGCCTGCAATGCGCTCGTGGTCAGGAAAAGGACGCCGAGGATGGAACTGGAGGATGCCGTCGGCAAGGCTTTCGGCGCGATTATGCAGCGCCTCATGGTCCTCGGCGAGATGCCCGCGGGGCCTCCGTTCGCCGTCTATTACAACAACGATGAGAACGATCTCGACGTGGAATTCGGCTTTCCCGTGTCGAGGAAGCTCAAAGGGGCCGGAGAAGTGAAGCCCGCCGAACTCCCGCCCATGCGCGGCGCTTCGTGCGTGTTCACCGGCCACTACAGCGGCATCGCCCCTGCGTACGCATCGCTCAAGGACTGGGCCGCCAGGAACGGGCACAAGACGAAAGGCATGTCCTTCGAGTTCTACCAGAACGACCCGGCCAAGACCAAGCCCGAGGAACTGAAGACCATCGTGTTCCTGCCGCTGGAGTGACGCGCACGCCCGAAGACGGCGAGGGACGCGGCCCCGGCGCCCGGCCGCGGTGATCCGGGCGCGGCCCTCAATCCGCCCGCCGAAGGACATCTGCACGAGGTTGACTGGCGGCGGACGCGGAAGTATATTCCGGCTTCCGGCGACGGCTTGCGTTTATAGGAGCGAGAGATGTCGAACAAGTTCTTCTGCCCCGCGTGCATGGCCCATCTCAATCCCGGCACCAAGATAGTGATGCGGATATCCAAGGGCAGGAAGAAGGGGCTCATCCTGCTCAGCCCGCAGGTCGGGAACTACACGAGCATACTGCCGGAGGGGTTCGGGATTTCGAGGGGCGAGAAGGTGCACTTCGAGTGCCCGGTGTGCGGAGCGGATCTCACGTCCGGCGTCGACCGCAGACTGAGCGAGGTGCTCCTCAAGAGGGGCGAGGGGGATTTCCTGAGGGTGAATTTCTCCAACACCTACGGCGAGGAGGCCACCTTCGTCATCACGGACGACGAGGTCCGCGCCTACGGGAGCCACGCCGGCCAGTACAGCGAGTTCAACTTCTTCGGGGCCGGGTCCGAGAGCATCTAGCCTCGGCCATTTCGACCGCCATCGCGGCGACCCGGTCCGCCGCGCCGGGAGGGCCCAGAAGCCGGGAAACCTCGCGCAGGTCCCGTATGCACCTGTCCCTCTCGGCACCCTCCACCAGGAGTGGAAGGGCCGCGCGGGCCATCTCCGACGACCTGTCGCGGACGGTCAGGAACTCGGGGACCACCCTCCTTCCCGCCACGATGTTGGCCAGCGCAATATGCTTCGCCGACATGAGCAGCTTCGCGAGCACCCACTGCCCCGGCCCTATCTTGTAGACGACCGCCATCGGAGTCCCGAAGCAGGCGAGTTCGAGGGTCGCGGACCCGGCGCCGACGAAGCAGAAGTCGGCCCGGGCCATCAGGTCGTGGGCCTTCCCGACGAGGGAGAGCGCTTCCGGGATCTCGCGGTCGATGATGCCTTTCCCGGTCTCGAGGAGCCTCTCGTCCGGGAACGCCGCGGCGAATGCGGCCCCGCCGGCCGCGGAGCCCAGCTCCGCCGCCGCCCGCGCAATCAGCGGCAGGTTCGAACGCACCTCCCTGACCCGGCTGCCGGGAAGCAGTCCGATGAGCTTCCGGCCGGGCGAAAGGCCGAGCGGCGCCAGCACCGACGGATCCGGCCTGAACCCGTCCAGCGAGTCCTTGACCGGATGGCCCACGTACTCGGCCGGCAGCCCGGCATCGAGGTAGAGGTCCCGCTCGAAGGGGAGGGTGACCGCCATTCTGTCCACGCGCTCGGCGATGGGGTGAATCCTGTACTTCCACCAGGCCCATACCTGGGGCGAGATGTAGTAGAGCACCGGCACGCCGCACTGCCTGGCCCTGTCGGCGAGCCTCAGGTTGAAGCCCGGGTAGTCGACGGGTATGAGGAGGTCGGGATGGAGGCTCGAGAGCGCGTGCACGGTCTTCTCGAACACGCGGATGAACTCCCTCAGGTTCCGGAACACGTCCGCCCACCACATCACGGCCATGCCCGTGAGGTCGTGAATCATTCGGCAGCCGGCCCCGTCCATGAGGGGGCCTCCGACGCCGTGGAACTCGGCGTCGGGCCTGAGCTTCCTGATGCCGCGAATCACGGCCGCTGCGTGGCGGTCCCCCGACTTCTCGCCGGCGGAGATGAAGAACCTCAGGTTTCCGCTGGGCACTTGAAGGTCACCTCTTGACGCCCCGGCCTGTTATGCAGTAAAGGCTGAGGTCGTGCGAGCCGAACACGACGTCCAGGACGCCGTCACCGTCCATGTCGGACAAGAACGGCGCGGATTCCACCAATGGATTCGCCGGGGAGAACCGCCAGCGCTCGGCCCCGGTGAACAGATCGACGCATACGACCCAGCCGTCTCCCGGGGCGAGAACGGCGACCATCGACCCCTTCCCGTCCAGGTCCCCGATCGCCGGCCTGGCGGGGTTGCCGCCCCGTGTCGGGAAGGTCCATAACACGGACGCAGGCTCCCTCACCCTGATGCAATGATAGGATCCGCGGCCCCCGACCACCAGGTCGGCAACGCCGTCCCGGTCCGCGTCGGCGGCGGCCGGGGTGGGGCTGCGTGCCTGTCCTGCCTGTTT
>JBFZBV010000596.1:0-8279 GCA_041308285.1 Planctomycetota bacterium
TCGCGTTCACGGTCTCGGCGGCGCCGAGCTCGCGCGCCGCGGCAAGCTTCTCCTCGACGACGTCGACCGCCACGACCGAGGCGCCGCACGCGGCGGCCACCTGGACGACGTTGATGCCCACCCCGCCGCACCCTATGACGATGACCTTGTCGCCGGGCCTGACGTTGCCCCTGTTCTTGACCGCATGGAACGGCGTGGATATGGCATCGGCTATGATTGACCCCTCCACGAGCGGAATTTCCTTGGGCAGGCGGAACACGTCCTTGGCGGGAGCCCTGACGAATTCCGCGTAGCCTCCGTCAATGTGGTTCCCGAACATGACCATGTTCAGGCAGATGTTCTCCTTCCCCATCCTGCAGTATTCGCAGGTTCCGCAGGTCAGTACCGCGGGCAGGAGGACGTGTTCGCCCGAAGCGAACCCCTGCACGCCCTCCCCCGACTCGGCGATGGTCCCCGATATCTCGTGCCCGAGGATTAGCGGGGGCTTCTTGAAGGTCGGGACGCCGTGGTCAATGTAGTGTAGGTCGGTATGGCACAGCCCGCAGGCCGCCACCTTGACGATGACCTCGCCCCTTCCGGGCTTGGGCGTCTCGACCTCCCTCACCTCGAGGCGCTGCTTCGGACCCATGAAAACCGCTGCTTTCATCTCGCAATCCTCCATGCGCTGTGATGAGGACCGGCTCCCCGGGGCGGCGTCCGGGGAGGCCGGGCCCGTGGAGTCATTTGGCCGCCACTGAAACGTCGTCCAGGCATGCGTACGGCAGGAACCATCCGCTCCCCCCGCCGAAGTTGCCGGTGTGGCGGAGCGTATCCCCGAGGCCGGCGAGATGCCCGGAGAAGATTTCGTAGAAGTTCCCGCTGAACATCGCGTTCTTTATCCTTCCCGCCGGCTTGCCGTCCCGGAGCAGGAAGGCGAGTTCCAGGTTGCCGGAGAAATCGCCGTTCGTCATGTCCCCGAGCAGGATTCCCGTGAGGTGGTGAATCTCGACCGCTTCGCCCGTGCCGCTCCTCATCTCGTCAAGCGTCATTCCGCCGGCTTCCACGATCAGGTTGGAGATGTCGGGCCCCACTCCGGCCGCGAACGACTTCGCCTTCTCCAGGGCCTTCTGCCTGAATCCGTTGCCGGAAGATTCCACCTTGAGCTTGGAAGCCGACTTGAGGTCCGTGAGAAAGCCCTTGAACACGCCCTTCTCCACGAGATGCTTGCGCCTCGAAGGCACGCCTTCGTCGTCGAACGGGCAGGAATAGATGCCCTCGGGCATGAGCGGGTCGTCCCGTATCGAAATCCTCCCGTCGACGACCTTCCGGCCGATTTTCCCCACCATCGGGCCCAGTCCCTTGGCCGCGAGGGAGCCGCTGGCGCCGTACCAGACGAAGGCGGTCAGCACGTCCGCGAAAGCCTCCGGAGACAGAATCACCCTGCACTTCCCGGATTTGAAAGGCACGTTCACCCTGCAGGCCCGCATCTTCTCGATGCATCCCAGGATGATGGGATCGTAGGATTCCGGCTCCCCGAATCCGGAGTAGAAGTCGAAGACGTGGAGGAGGTTGCCCTCCTCGACCAGTTCAGCGGAAGCGGATACGCCGAAGGTCGAAACCTCGTACTCGCCGCGGAAGCCGCTGGTGTTGGCGATGCCGACCTTCTCCTCGGACTTGCCGAATCCGGCGCCGGCCTTCACCGCCGGGTCGAAGTCCTTGAGGCGGGCTATGATTCCCCGCCCCGTCTCAATCATCTTGTCGATGCTCACCGATCGCGCTCCGCCCGAGTCGAGCGAGAGGCGGGGAAGGTCCGCCGGCGCTGGGAACGAGTAGGCTACGGGCTCGCCGAACCCGGCCAGGGCGACGGTCTTCTCGACCAGATCCTTCGCCCTGGAAGCGTCCGAGGAGACCCCGAATCCGAGGCGTCCTCCCGATATCACGCGCAGGGCGCAGCCCGACGTCTGGGTCGAGTCCATCATCCTGAGCTCGTCGGCCTCGAATCCGACCGATGTCGACGCCACGGAGAGCGAGAAGACTTCCGCCTGGTCGGCCTTCTTCCGCGCCAGATCCAGCAGCTCATCAATCATTTCACTGCCCTCCGATGACCAAGTCCCTGATGCGGATATGCGGCGCGCCGTCGGAGACGGGCAGGGGGAACTGGAACCCTCCCGGCGCCCCCTTGCCGCACCCGCCGCCCCCGTCAATCTGGACGAAGTCGCTTCCAATCATGTCGATGTTGGCGAGCGTCGTGAACAGGTTGCCTGAAATCGTCGCGTTGCGGACGAGCCGTCCAATCCTGCCGTCCTCAATCATGAAGGCCCGGCCGGGCGTGAATGTGAACATCTCGCCGGCCTGGCCCCCGCGCGCGTTCACCGCGTAGACCCCCGTCTTGAGCCCGTCCAGCATCTCCTCGAGCGTGGACGATCCCGGCGAGATGCAGGTGTTGCGCATGCGCGGAATCGGAGGGAACGAGTAGCCGACTGCCCTGGCGGACCCCGTCGGCTTGTCTCCGACCTTGGCGGCAGTCTCCCTCGTGTGCAGCCTCCCCGCGAGCCGCCCGGCAACGATGAGTTCGGTCCTCCCTGCGGGCACTCCCTCGTCGTCGAACGTGATGAATCCCCTCGTGCCCCTCGTGCCGCCCGTGTCGAATATGTTCAGGATGTCGCCGCCGAACTTCTTGCCGATTCTCATCACTTCGAGCATCTTCGGGTTCTCCGCGACCTTTTCGCCCTCGCTCATGTGCCCGAAAGCCTCGTGCACGAACACGCCCGCGAGGTGCTGGTCCGCGATGACAGTGTATTTCCCGCCCTTTATCCCGGGCGCCGACAGAAGTTCGACCGCGTACCTGCACTCCTCGGCGAGGCGGGCCTCGTGGCCGGCGACGCACTCGAATCCCCGGGAGGATCCGAATCCGACGTGCCCGACCTGCGACTGGTCGCCCGCGACCGCGATGGCCGCCAGGCCGCCTCCGATGTCGAGCTTCTCCTGCCTCACCCTCGTCCCCTCGGAGTTGAGGAAGCAGACGGTCTTGAACGAATCCGAGCAGGACATGGACGTCTCCTTGATTCTCGGGTCGAAGGAGAGCGCCAGGTCGCTGTAGTTCTTCAGGATGTCCACCTTCTTCGATATGGGGATATCCCTCGGATCCCGGCTTATGTCGGCCTTCACGTCCGCCTTGACGGGCTCCACTGGAGCGAGCAGGGTCCTGCCCGTGCCCACGATGCGCGCCTGCGACACGGCCATCTCCGCGAACTCGGGCAGCCTGTCCATGTCGTTGAAGCAGGCGAATCCGATGCCGCCCTTGTAGTAGGCCCTTGCGCATCCGCCCCGGGATATCGTCTCGCGAATCGATTCGACCTCGCCCTTCTTGACGACAACGCCCGTGCTCTGGGCGGTCTCAATCCTCACCTCGAGGTAGTCGCACCTGGCCTTCAGCCTCGAGACCGCCCTTTCCATGGCGTCGAACATCGTCGAATCCCCCAATGCCGCCCGGCCTGCCGCCCCGGGACGCCCCCGCATCCCCGGGTCGCGTCCGCGCCAGGCCGAGCCGTTTCAATCAAGCGTCGCCCCGCAGTCGAGGCACCTGGCGGGTTCCCTGACCAGCAGGAAAAGAAGCGAAAAAACGCCCATGACGCAGAAGCCGACCACGGCCGCGACGACCGCCCATGTCGGTATCCCGCCCGGGGTCGTCCTGCTCGAACCGCACCCCCGGCATACCCGGCCCTGGACACCGCCTGCGGAGGGCGCAGGACCCGTCTGGCCCGTGCCGAGCCTGGCCCCGCAGGCCCCGCAGAACCCCGATCCCGGGGGATTCGTTTCGCAGCCGCAGTTGGGACAGCCCATGCGAAGTCCGCCATTCCCTAAGCCGGGCCGAGGGCGCCCGCCCGGAAAAGCGCCCTGGACGCGGGACTCGTGAATCATCATCCCGAAGCGGGCGCAGGTCAAGCGTTTTCGCGCCTCGCGGCGCGCGCCGGACCGCGCGCGAATCAGGGCCCTCCGCGCGGCCGCACCGGACAGGCCGCCCCCTCGGCGGGGAGCCCCGGGGTCCGGACCGGGTCCGGGCAGGGATCCGCGTTTCCTTGACTCCCCCGCGGCCCCGGACTATCATGAGTTCCCGACGGTTCGCCGGCCCGGGCGCGGCGCGTTCCGCCCCTGCCCGCCGGCCTGTTTCAGGATTCCTGCAGTGACCGGGATTGACGACTTCAAGGCCGGCATCGAGGACATGATTCGCAGGTCCGACGAGGAGGCCTCGCATAGGAAGGCCCTGCACGAGGAGAAGGCCGGGAAGCGGAACGAGATGCTGCTCCACTTCGACCGGTACGCGGACGAAATCCAGGAACAGGTCATCGCGCCGAGAGTGACGTACCTAGCCTCGAAGTTCTCGAATTCCATGAAACCCCTCATGCGCGAGGAGTTCGAATACCGGCACAGGATACAGCTGCACTTCGCGCACACCGAGGAGTTCCCCTGCATCGCCGACATCACGTTCCTCATCGTCCACTGCGACGTGCGGGAGTTCCTCAGCGTGAAGTTCGAGCACGTAATCCTTCCGGCCTACGTCACACCGAACTACAAGTTCTCGGACTCAATCCAGGTCAAGATGGACAGTTCCTCGTATCCGGCGGTGGCCCAGTTCGCGGAATCATGCATCGAGACGTTCCTCTCGGGCTATCTCAGGACGAAGGCGATTTGAAGTGCGGCGCATCCGAATCATCATGGGCATCGCCATCTGGGCGGTCCTTTCCGCCTCCGCCGTCCGCGCCGTCCTCTCCGCGGGGCCCGCGCTGGAGCCCGTCGAATCCGTGGCCGCCTACCTGTTCACGAAGCCTAAGACCGTGTCAATCGGCCTCCCGCCGGGCGAGCATGTCGCCCCGGGAACGGGGATTTGCATGCGCGGGGGATTGGGCTACATGTCGGTGGGCCGGATTGCGCGAGTCGATCCCGCAGGCCGCGCCGAGGCGATTCTGTACCCGGAGCATGCCCGCCAGGTGTCGTCCGGCTCCAGGTTCCTGCTCGTCCGCAACCGCAGGACTCCCGCATGGGTCGTGAAGACCCTTTTCCCGCCCGGCCTCAGGGCCCGAATCCAGGAGGATTTGAAGCGATTCGCGGCCGAGCACGGCCCTGCCCTGCTCGAGGCGCTCTGGCCCGATATAAAGAGCCTGATGACCGAAGCCTTCTCCATCATGGAGGAGGACTTCCTCAAGTCCCTCGCCTCGCGCGACGCCGCGGTGCGCAAGCTCATAGACAAACACAAGACCGAGACCTTCCAGAAGGAAATCATGCCCGTGCTCCGCAAGGAGGCATGGCCCGTCATAAGGGAGGAGTCGGCGCCCCTGGTCGAGAAGATAGGCCAGGAGCTCTGGGAAAAGCTGCCCATGGGGAACCTCGGTCTGCGGTGGATGGCGGAGAAGGTCCCCTTCACGTCCGACGATTTGGTCAGGAAACGGTTCGACGAGTACGTCGAGAATGAGGCGCTTCCGATTCTCGAGTCGCACACCGACGAGTTCGTCGAACTCGCGCAGAAGGTCTTCGCGAGGCTCGCCAGGAACAAGGCCCTGACCGCCGCGCTGAGACGTAGCGTGTCGGCCGTGGGGTCAGACCGCGAATTCCTCGACCTGCTCGAGGGCGTCTTCGAGGACGTCTTCGCCGACAGCCGGAAGCTGGCGCAATGCATGAAATCCCGGCTCTCCGATCCGAAATTCACGGCGAAGGTTTCCGGATTCCTCGAGCTCCTGACCCCGCTTCTGAATTCCACCGCGGACGCGATACTGCTCGACGCCTCAGGGGACGGCATCAATCCGGAGCTCGCGAGGGTTCTCCGCACGCAGCTTTTCCAGAAGGATTCGTGCTGGTTCCTCGTGGAGAGCCCGGGCGGGCCCCCCCTGCCGGACGGCGCGTTCGTCGAGAGCGTGCCGTTCGAGGACTGATACGCCATTGAAAGGTCTTCGGATGCAGCCGAAGGACGACGGCCGGAGGCGGAGAATCGCCTCCGCCGACAGGATGAAGGAGATCATGGCCCGGCACTTCACGGACCTGGACGGGGCGGCCGCGGGAGGCAGGAAGGTGGCCTGGTGCACTTCCGTCGGCCCCGCCGAACTCCTCAGGGCCATGGACTTCGAGGTCTACTTCCCCGAGAACCACGCCGCGATGATTGGCGCCCAGAAGACCGCGGCTGACTTCATACCCGCGGCAAACGCCATGGGGTACTCGCCGGACATCTGCTCCTACCTCACGACCGACGTCGGCGCCTTCCTCAGGGGCCAGACTCCCCTCACGAAAGCCTACGGCATCGCCAGTGTCCCGGCCCCCGACGTGCTCGTGTACAACACGAACCAGTGCAGGGACGTCCAGGAGTGGTTCTCCTTCTATTCCCGCAGGTTCGGGGTCCCCCTCCTCGGAGTCACCCCCCCGCGGTCGGCCGGGGACGTGAGCCCGGGGATGATTTCGGACGTCGCAGCGCAGATGAAGGCGCTCGTGGCCCCGCTTGAGTCGGTGTCCGGCTCGAAGTTCGACCTCGACAGGCTCAGGGAGACACTCCGGCTCTCGCTCGCGGCGACCATCCTGTGGGAAGAGGTGCTCGACCTCGCCCGCAACGTGCCGTCGCCCATGACGTTCTTCGACTCGACGATACACATGGGCCCAATCGTGGTCCTGCGCGGCCTGGAATCCGCGGTGGACTACTACGCGGGGCTCAAGACCGAGATAGCCGCCAGGGTCCGGGACGGGGTCGCGGCGGTCGACGGGGAGCGCACCAGGCTCTACTGGGAGGGGATGCCGGTGTGGGGCAGGCTGAGATCGCTGTCCGATCTGTTCCAGGGCAGGGGCGCGTGCGTGGTGGCGTCCACCTACTGCAACTCATGGGTGTTCCGCGCCTTCGACCCCTCCCGCCCGTGGGAGAGCATGGCGGAGGCGTACACGAGGATATTCATCTCGCGGGACGAGGAGTTCAAGGAAGAGTACATAAGGCGCCTGACCTCGGAATTCAGTGCCGACGGTGTGGTGTTCCACGAGGCGAAGACCTGCCCCAGCAACTCCAACACCCGCTACGGCATGCCGCAGCGCCTGAGGGCGGCGCACGGCATACCGTCCGTCGTCATAAACGGGGACCTTAACGATTTGAGGTGCTACTCCGACGAGCAGACCGTGACCAGGATCGAGGCTTTCCTCGAGCAAATCGAGTCGTCCGGGGCTGGGCGTCCCCGCGTGCCGGGCCGGGCGCGGTGATTGGAGGAGCGATGCTGGCAGTGGGTCTGGACTCGGGTTCCTTCGCCACGAAGGGCATGCTGGCTCGTGAAGGGGGACAAGTTCTCGCCCGCGCGATTCGAATCTCTTCCCCGAGCTTCGAGCAGGCGGCGGACGAAGTCCTCCGCGCGGTCCTCGAGGACGGGGGGGTTCAGCTCGAATCGGTCGGCGCGGTCGTGGCCACCGGGTACGGCCGGGGCAATGCGGCCATGGCGACGCACAGGCGGACCGAAATCGCCTGCCACGCGATGGGCGTGCATCATCTCGTCCCCGGCCCCCACACGGTGGTCGACATCGGAGGCCAGGACCTGAAAGTGATTTCCGTCGGGCCGTCGGGCGAGGTCGTCGACTTCAGCATGAACCGCAAGTGCGCCGCCGGAACCGGGGCATTCGTCGAGGAAATCGCCCGCAGGCTCGGCATCGGGCTGGACTCGATGGACGGCGAGGCGTCGAAGGCGGAGGAGGAGCTCGCCTTGGGATCCTACTGCACGGTGTTCGCCTCCACCGAGCTTCTCAAGCTCCTGAGGGAGGGGAGGTCCGTGCGGTCCATAGCGAAAGCCGCGTTCAGGTCGGTCGTGAAGCGCATAGTCGAGATGGGGGGACTCGGGCGCAGAATCGTGCTTTCCGGCGGCGTGGCCGCCCACAATCCCATCGTGGCCGGGCTTCTCGCCGAGGAGACGGGCGCGGACGTCGAAATCTGCCCGGATGCGGGCTACGCGGGGGCGCTCGGCGCCGCCGTCTACGGCTTGAGGCATGCCAAGGGGGACGCCCGGGGCGCTATCCCAGCGCCTTCTGGACCGTCCTAATCAGGTCCTTCACGGACACGGGTTTGGACAGGAAATCGGTCACCCCGATGTCCATCACGAACTCTTCGATGTGCTCGGATATGCTCTTGCCCGACATCACCACGAACCTGGCGTCGGGCTTCTGCTTCCTGATGGCCTTTATCAGGTCGATGCCGTCAGGCCTCAGGTCGGACGTCGCGAGATACAAATCGATGATGAAGAGGTCGTAGTCGTTCCCCTCTAGTAGTGCCAGGGCCTTGGCGTCCTGCGCCT
>JBFZBV010000597.1:0-2936 GCA_041308285.1 Planctomycetota bacterium
CTACGCGCTGACGCACAACCTCTACAACGCGGACTACGTCAAGAACTACTCCAACGCGGCCTACCTGCTGAGCGGGTTCGACGCGGCAATGGACCCCGGCGCCGCAGGCAACTACAACGCATTCACCGGCCAGTTCCCGGGGTTCAACGGCGCGCAGCACAAGTACGATACGCTCACCACGTGGGGGTACTCCATGGGCGCGTCCGGCCCGTCCGTGGACAACACGCTCGCGAGCTCGGAATCCGTTTTCGCGATACTCAAGAAGTTCTACGCCCGCTACACGCCGGACCTCGTCTCCAGGATAACGGGCATAGACAAGACGCTCTTCGAGCAGATTGCGGCTGCGTATTGCTCCACTTACGAGGACGCCAAATCGGCGACCATTCTCTATGCCATGGGTACGACGCAGCACACGTACGGGACGCAGAACATAAGGTCCTACTCGATTCTCCAAATCCTGCTGGGGAACATGGGAGTCGCCGGAGGCGGCATCAACGCCATGAGAGGCGAATCGAACGTCCAGGGATCAACCGACATGGGGCTTCTGTTCGGCAACCTGCCGGGCTACCTCGTGATACCCAACCAGTCGATGGCCACGCTCGGCCTGGAGCCCGCGACATCCACCGTCAAGCTCAGCGGCACTCTCGCTTCGGGGACCGGGTCAGGCAGGGTCATTTCCGGCCTTTCGGGAATCGACTCGAACCAAATCAGGTCCGGCGACCAGATAACCAACACGACGATTGCGGCCACGTACACGATTGAAGCCGTAATCAACGCGACGACCGTGCGAATCACCGCCGATTTCAACGCCACGGCCCCGTGGTCGTCGGGGCAGTCGTGGTCAATCAACTCGACTTCGGGAATCGACTACAACACGGGTTCGACCTCCTACCTCGGCAAGACCGTGCGCAAGGGCACGCCCGGAATCGCGGACATCGTAGGCGCGCCGCGCCTGAGCCCGAACTGGAAGCAGAACGAGGTGAAGTACGTCATGAGCCTGCTCGCCGCATGGTGGGGGAGCTCGAACCACTTCGTCGACGGCGGCGCCCACGGCGACTTCTGCTACGATTTCCTGCCGAAAATCGACTCCGCGACCAACTACTCGCACATGAGCCTCTTCAAGCAGATTGAGAGCCTGACCACCCTTTATCCGACCCGGCCGAAAATGCTCATGTGCTGGGGCCAGAACCCGGCGGTCGGAGGCCCGGACGCAATCTTCGAGCGGAAGATGCTCGCCAACCTGAGCACCCTCGTCTGCGTCGACCTGTGGGAGACCGAGACGTCCTCGTTCTGGAAGGCGGATCCTGCCAACCCGGGCTATTCCTACGCGGCGAGCGGATCGCAGATTGCAGGACTCGAGCCCGCGAACATTGCCACGACGGTCTACCTCCTGCCGGCGAAGGCCTCGATGGAGAAGGAAGGCAGCGTCTCGAACTCGGGCAGGTGGGTGCAGTGGCGCTACACGGCCGAAGACGAGAACGGGCAGCACGTCCACAAAGGATCCGCGAAGGCGGACCTCGACATCATCAACGACCTCATGCTCGAGCTCAAGACGCTCTACGTGGGCGCCTCCACGCCGGCGACGGGCCTGGGAATCCTGGAGATGTCCTGGGGCGCAGGGACGACCAACGACTACGGGGCCCAGTATTCGGAAGCCGATGCCAAGGCTGTCATGAAGGAGATAAACGGCTACAAGCTCCTGAACCCCGCCAACAACCCGACTGCTGCGTCCCGAGGGGACCAGCTTGCGAGCTTCATCACGGACCTCAAGTTCGACGGATCCACGGCTTGCGGAAGCTGGATACACTGCGGGTGCTGGGTGAAATCCGACTCCACCACGCCTTCCGGCGCATATGCCGGCAACAGGACGGCGAAGAGGATATCGGTGGACAATTCCGGGTCGGGAATCGGCCTGTATTCCGATTTCGCCTGGTGCTGGCCCGTGAACAGGAGAATCATCTACAACCGCGCATCCATGAAACCGGGAGCCGCGATTAACGGATACACTCCCTTCGCTGAGGGGAAGTGGGTGCTCAAGTACGACTACACCGCATCCAACTGGTACGCCGGCAGCGACGTATCCGACGGCGGCGGCGCGGTCAAGCCCGACTCGTACATGCCGTTCATCATGCAGGGCGAGGGGGTCGCGAGAATCTTCGGAGCCGGCATGGCGGACGGGCCCCTGCCCGAGCACTACGAGCCGGCCGAAACCCCGCTTGCGCAGCACCCGTTCGGGGCGACGCACGTGCTCTGGAATCCCGTCGTGATGTGGGACGCCGTCGGCGGCGCGCAGTACGGATTCATCCCCGGCGACAGGACGCTGTTCCCGTACGTCTGCACGACCTACAGGGTGGTCGAGCACTGGCAGGCCGGCGCCATGACCCGCAACCTGCCGTGGCTCGTCGAGATGCAGCCCGAAATGTTCCTCGAGATTGACACAACTCTCGCCGGTCTCAAAGGCATCAGCAACGGGGACCAGGTGAAAATCACGACTGTCCGGAACCTGACCGAGCCGGTCATCGCGGTTGCCCTGGTGACGAACAGGATAAAACCGTTCTATCTCATGGGATCCGCCACGCCGACGCACGTCGTCGGCCTGCCGTGGCATTTCGGATACCGCGGCCTGGCGAAAGGCACAAGCGCGAACAGGCTCACTCCGCTCATCGGAGACGCCAACACGCGCATTCCCGAGTACAAGGCGTTCCTCTGCAACGTCGAAAAGGTCGTGTAAATCGAACCGCGGATTCCGGAATGCCGGCATCCGCCTGCGAAGCCAGGAGGTAAGAAATGGCCGAGTACGGACTGCTCATCGACACATCGCTCTGCATTGCGTGCAGGGCGTGCCAGGTTTCCTGCAAGCAGTGGAACGAAAGGGATGCCATCGTCACGACGAACATAGGCAGCTACCAGAACCCCCAGGACCTCTCGTGGCAGAC
>JBFZBV010000598.1:0-2856 GCA_041308285.1 Planctomycetota bacterium
CGCCCCCGCCGCCGCCGCCGCCGCCCGAGCGCGGGCTGCGTTCGCGGGCCACGTCGACGGAAAGGGTCCTGCCTCCGAGCTCCGTCCCATTCATCTCGTTCACGGCCTTGTTGGCGTCTTCAGGCGACGTGAACGTGACGAACCCGAATCCGCGCGGCTTGCCCGTCTCGCGGTCGGTGACGATGGCGACTTCTGAAACCTCGCCGAACTTCGCGAACGCCTCGCGAAGCTGCTGTTCGGTCGTTTCCCAGTTCAAGCCGCCCACAAACAGTTTCTTGCTCATCTTCCGAATCTCCTTCTGTGTCCGATAGGGGCTTTTATTATCGGTCCGGCCTGATTAGCCCCGATTCTCGGGCCGGACGAAGCGCCTGGACTGCGCTGCGAGCGCCGGATTCGCGGCTTTTGGGGACCGATTCGCATGAGGCATGACCGTGTGGTCAATGCCCGTCTTGCGGCCCGGCCTGCCGATGAACCGTCTACCCGGTTTTCGCAGCTTATTCCGGCGACATCCTGTCTTCTGGTTCGATTACTCCTTCGAGGGGATGTCCATTCGCACCACTTGCTGCAATCGGGTTTGACGTGCCGGCTTGATGCAAGAGAGAGGCAGAAATGAGAGCATCTCTTCTAAAGGACTTATTCCTAATAAACCGAGGGGTATTATACTGAATCGCGCGCACGGATGCCATATAAAAAAAGATTCGGGAACCAATCTACTTTTTTTTGCGTTCTGAACGCGGGAATCCCGAAGTGAGGGCCAGGGGGCGGAAGCGCTGAAGCGCGTGCAGGGGTGACGCTGGCCGCGGGCCCCCCCCGCGACACAGCGCCCTGCGCGGGAACCGCGGCTTCGCCGGCCGCGCAGGGCGCGCTACGATATCATAATCCCCGGCCCTCGCCCGTCATCAGCGCGAGCGCAGGGCGTCGAGGCGGCGAATCGCGCCTGCGATCTCCGAGGGCGTCCCGCCGCTCTTGTGGAGCGTTTCCAGGATTCGGTCGTAGGTCCTGGCGTTCTTCAGAATCGGCCCCAGCCCCTGGTACGACGCCGCGTCGAACACCAGCGCGAGCCACACCCTCTTGACCGCCGAAGGCTTCGGGCTCAATTCGAGCCTGCTGATTTCCTCCACGGACTCCTGATCGAGCAGGAAGACGGCCTTGACCCCAGGGCTGTTCACGAACGCTTCGAATCCCGTAATGGCGCGAATCATGCACTGCGCCTCGTCGCGGTTCAGGCCGGCGTCTTCGAGGACCTGGCATAGCTTCACGCGGATATCCACGAGGCTGGAATACCTGCCCTCGCCGCCCGCGTCCGCGCGGTTCGTCCACGGCTCGACGCACTCGGTGTAGTACGCCTGGTTCTTGCCCAGGCCTTCGGGCATGAGGAACAAGGCCTTGAGCTGGCGGTCGCTGGCGTTGCGCACGGACAGCTTGAGATCCTCTGATTCGACCCTGAGGCCGGACCAGTTGAGGCCCATGCACTCGTACATCACGAACCGTTCGACCTTGTTGCCCGTGTTGATGTAGGACGCCTTGACCTCGCGCGCCTTGCGCATCTGCTCCGATACCTCGGATTCCTTGCCGAAAGAGGCGGTTCTCTTCTCGGCGGGCGGCGAGGGGTCAATCCAGAGTTTCTTCCACACAATCGAATTCCCCTCGTCGATTCCCTGGGGCCACCAGCAGAGCGGCTTGTTGATCCCGAGCTTCACCGTGAGTTTCGCCTGCATCGGCTGCTTGGCATGGAACCAGATATAGGGGTCGATTGGGAGGAAGAACTCCCAAGGGGTTCCCGCCACCGGCTCCGTGGCCTCGGGAGTGTTCGGGGTCGGGATTGAGGCAGGCGTCTGGGGAGTCCCGCCTCGGCCGGACGAACTTCCGGGCGTCACAGGCTGCGGCATGGCTTCCGACCCGAGTGGAACGAATCGAACCCTGTCCCCCGCGGCAGGCACAGCCACCTGCCGGATGTTGCCCGGGAGCTCCTTGAGGAATGCCTCCTTCAGATTCGCTCCGGAAGGGACGTTGATGCAGACGTAGCCCCACTCGTGGACCTCGTAGTCTGCCGATTCCTCGGCCAATGCAGCGGCAGGAATCGCCAACAGGAGAACCAGGCACAGTCTTTTCATCTCGGGACTCCTCAAAGACTAGGTGGACATTGATCCGTGCGACTGAATAACGTCGTTCAATCCGCCGGAACAACTACGCGATTGTTCCGCGAGCCGGCCGGACAAGCCCGCAATCACGGCTTCCGGCTGCGGTTTTTCGTTTCGCGAGGGTAACTTCGTTACTTCCCGGTTGCCGATTTTCCCTCTCCCTGACCCGTTCATATCAAAACCCTTTATTGGGGGGCGAGCTGTCGGATGGAGTGAGCGCAAAAACAATGCCCGATTCGTCTGCAGGACCGATGAAAACGTATTTTCTTGGACCGCATGAGGTTGGGGCTCCGAATCCCGTTCCCATGCCGCCGGACGATTCGGCTTCGAAGTCCGAATCCGGACAATCGTCCGCGCATGGACGCTCATCAACGGTCCGGAGGCTTGAAACCCGAGGAATCGGCTTCAGCCGCCCCGCCGACCTGGCGAGCAGGGAGGGTTGTCAGTTATCGGCAATCGGTGAGCAGTGAGCGGTTCAATTGGTCAAGCCGAAGGCTAATGATGCTCTCGACTCAAACAGCATCCCGGACTCCGATGGGCATCCCCGATCCCGAACAGTTGTGCAACTCCCGGAACAGAGTCAATTGGTCAAGCCGAAGGCTTGCTGTACTTTCGCAAGCATCTTGCTTCGCCTGCAGGTGCATCGACTGCGCGCCCCCCAAGGAGCGCGCAGTCGATGCAATATTGAATCAAGTTTACAAAGAGGGGCGCGGGG
>JBFZBV010000599.1:0-4001 GCA_041308285.1 Planctomycetota bacterium
TCACCGACGGCGGGCCATTATAGGTATAGCCGTTCGCGAGCGCCGCGGACTGGCCGTCGGGGTTGGCCACCGTCACGTTGACCTGGCCTGACCCCGCGGGGACCACGGCCGTAATCAGGCCGCTGTCCACGACCGTCACGCTGGAGGCCGGCTTGGTGCCGAACCGCAAGGACGCCCCGTCCTGGAAGTTGGCCCCGCTCACGGTCACCATGTTCCCGCCCGTGTTGATGCCCGATGCCGGGTTCACGGCCGAGACGGCCGGCGCAGGAGCCTTGTAGGCGTCGTCGTCCTTGTCGTCCTTGCACCCTGTCACCGCAAGGACCATGGGGACGAGCACGAGGACCGCGATAACCAGATTCAACGCTTTCGTGGTGGCCATTGCCGAACCTCCTGAAAAGCTCTGAAAATTTTAAAGAATACGTCCATTATATCCGGGCTGGAAAAATCTTGAAGGGGAAAAAGCCCAATCCTGACCGCAGGGCCGGCGGTCCACAATAAGTTGTATATCCGCACCGGCGAATCACAGAAATTTTTCATTTGCCGCTTGATTTCCGGGAATTTTGTTATATATTTGTCTTATTCATACGCGGAAGGCCCTTCTGGCAGGGTCGAACCCGGCACCTCGACAACACCCGGCAGAGTTCCGGCGTTTCATGCGCATGCGCATGGATGGCCCTGGCGAGCCGGAACAACTGGCTTGAAAATATCAGGCTCGCCAGGGCCATGGGAGAGGAGATGAGAGGAATACCCGCCTTCGGCGGCGGTCCCATTGTTCCGCCCGCCCATGCGCCCAATCCAGCAGCCAACACCGTCCAGGACTGGTGCTGCATCATAGACAGCAGCCTTCTGGGCGAGAAGATCGTCGTCGTGTCGCTCGAGCCGCACATCGAGCGTGCCAGGATGATGTTCCCGAAGAACGTCATCTATACGCACGACGAAATCGCCAAGCTCGACAACATGGCGCCGGAGTCCGTCAAGGGCATCCACGACGTCAAGAAGGCCTTCAACGGGGCCTTCCTGCAGCTGATCAACCCGGCCGCCGCCTCCTAGAGACCGCGGTTTCGGGTCTGAGGCCGGGTGATTGCAGGGTGGAACCCTTTAGGCACTTTCTCTGCGCCCTGATTCTCCTGATCGCGCCTTCGGCGCGAAACTTATTGACCTGATTAATGCACCCCCCCCCCCATGTAAACTTTATTCTTCGATGCATGGATTGCGCGCTGCGCGCGCAATCCATGCACCTGTAGGCGAAGCAAGACGCTCGCGAATGAACAGACCGAAGGCAAACCGGTTGAAGGCTTCCGATGGGTTCATCGAGCCCTGGCCGTCTGCCCGGTTCCCGGCGAGCCGCTGAATCGACCCGGGAGGGCGAGCCTCCAGGCGAGCCACTTCGAATCGAATACGAGTGGCTCGGGTGGACCCTCGCCCTCCCGTACCCCTTTACCGTGATTCTCGCGCCCCAACCGAGTGGAGCGGCTACATTCGCAAACCGATGTAGCCACGGCACGGAGCCTGTCCGCTGAAGCTACAAGCAATACATCAAAGCGAAGGCGGATTGCCGTGATCGTCGCATCGTCGCCCCAACCCGCCTTCGTCCTGACGAGCGTGACGGAGTGAAACCCGACGAAGCCTCATCCAATACAACAAGGCGAAGGCGGGGCGGGCTTCGCTCCGGGGGCGGCTACATCCGCATGAGCGTCCATGCAGCCACGGCACTCTGTGCCGTGATCTTCGAATATCCGCTTCTACCTTCATCTGGTGTTAAACGTCGTCCTGTTTTGCTATAATCCCCGGGTCGTCCGCCCGGGAAAAGCGGCTGGTTGCGGGAACGGAAGGGGCGGCGTTTTTCACGCGCGAAACGCATGGCACAACCCGGACCGGCCTGGACTTGCGTCGCTGCATGAAAAGGCCTCGAACGGGTCCTGGAGGAGAGTCTTGATACAGAATCCCTACATCGGGAAGGTCTTCGCCGGGGTGGAGATTAAGAACGAGATCGGCCGCGGGGGCATGGGCGTCGTCATGAAAGGCATTCGCAAGTCAGACGGCGCGGTCGTGGCGGTCAAGATCCTGCCCAAGGTGGAAGCGAAGGACGACAAGTACATATCCAGGTTCGAACGAGAAGCCAGGCTGCTCATGCAGCTCAGGCACACCAACATCCTCCACGTGGACAACATGGGCCACGCCGAGGACGGGACCTACTTCATCATCATGGAGTTCGTGGACGGATCCTCGCTCACGGACCTAATCCGCAACCTGGGAAAGGTGCCGGCAAGGCAGGCGCTCGGGATCATCCGCGCCGCGTCGCTCGGACTCAGGGCGGCCCACGAGCAGAACGTCATTCACAGGGACATTAAGCCGGACAACGTGCTCATGACGCGCGAGGGGCGCGTCAAGCTCGCGGACTTCGGCCTCGCCAAGGACACGTCCGAGAACACGAGGCTCACGGTCACCGGGCAGGTTCTCGGCACGCCGGCGTTCATGAGCCCCGAGCAGGGCAAGGGCGCGAAGACGGATCACCGCACCGACATATACTCCCTGGGCGTAACGCTTTACTACATGCTCGCAGGCAAGCGCCCATTCGAGGGGTCATCGCCGATAGAAGTGGTGCTCAAGCACATCAAGGACCTGCCGCCTCCCATCCGCGAAGCCGTCCCGGACCTGCCCGAGAAGGCCTACGAGCTCGTCGACAGGATGATGGCCAAGAACCCGGACGACCGCATCCAGACCATCTCCGGAGTGGTCGAAGCCATCGACGCCGTGGCGGCGGACCAGGGCTGGGACATGCAGGAGACCGCCCTCCAGGCCAAGCCCGACGCGTTCGACATGACCCTGGACGTCGGGGGGCTCGGCGACATCGTCAAGGAGTCCATAGGCCGCAACGACACCCAGGTCACCGGCGACTCCGACCGCTCCTACTCCGCACAGCAAATCGAGACCGGCGAAATCATCGGCGACGTCCAGGACGAGATGGTCGGCAAGACGATCGGCGGGAAATACAAGGTCCGGTCCAAGCTCGGCGAGGGCGGCATGGGGTCGGTGTACCTCGTCAGGCACGTGCACCTGCAGCAGGACTACGCGCTCAAGGTCCTCGTGCCCGACCTCGCGGCGAACAAATCCTTCCGCGAGCGGTTCCTCCGGGAAGCCAAGGCCGCAACGGCCTTCACGCACAAGCACGCCATCCAAATCCGGGACTTCGGGCAGGAAGGCGACATGCTCTACATGACCATGGACTTCTCCCGCGGCGAGACCCTGAGCGGCATCCTCGCCCGGGAAGGCGCGCTTTCGGAGCGGCGCACGGCCCTGGTCGCCCACCAGACGCTCAACGCCCTGCGGGAAGCCCACGCCGCCGGGCTCGTCCACAGGGACCTCAAGCCCGACAACATCATGATAGAGACCCGCCACGGCGGGGACTTCGTGCGAATCCTCGACTTCGGCGTGGCCAAGATCATGACCCCGGAGTCCGAAGAGGCCTCGACCAAGGGGCTCAGCCTCACGAGGACCGGCACGGTGGTCGGCACAATCCAGTACATGTCGCCGGAACAGGCCGCGGGAAGCGCGGCGACGGACGCAAGGTCCGACCTGTACTCCCTGGCCTCAATCATGTACGAGTGCGTCACCGGCGCGAGGCACTTCACCGCCCAGAACCCCCAGCAGATGATCTACATGCTCGCCACCGAGGACCCTGTGCCGCTTTCGAAGAAGGTCAAGGGAATCTCCAGGAAGTTCGAGCATCTCGTCATGAAGAACCTCTCCCGGACGCCGGATGCGAGGTCGCAGAGCGCGGACGAGTTCATGGCCGAGCTCGAGAACTGCTCCGACAACCTGGCGTCGACCATCGCCATCAAGCGCACCGGGCCGGGGATACTGACCGCGGCGCTGGTTTCCCTCGCCGTGGTCGCCGCCGCCGTGGCTTTGCTCTTCATACTGGACCCCTTCTCGCAGGCTCCGGCCCCCGTGCCGGGACCCGGGCCCGGTCCCGGCCCGTCCCCGGGCCCGGGTCCGAG
>JBFZBV010000600.1:0-6868 GCA_041308285.1 Planctomycetota bacterium
TTCAATCACGCTGCCGTGACAGCCTCTGCGGCCTGCCCTATTCGGATTTCAACCACAGCCATTCATGCCGCGCCGCGGCGATCGCGTGCGCCGTCACTTCTTCCTGAACCTGATGTCAACCGTCCCTTCGGACGTCGTTGTGGCGCTGTACTCGGCCCTGCTGTTTTCCGTGTCCACGTCGAGGCTCTGGCCGCCGGTGGAGGCGAAGTGCGCGGGGCCCGAGATGGTCAGAGTGCCTTTGATGCCGCCCCCCGAGGGGTTGTTGAGGCTGATTCGTACGGATTTGCCCGCCTTGACTATGCTGGCCGAAACCTCCAGCGCGACCGATCCGCTGCAGAGCCTGAGCGGCACCCGGTCCGTGCAGCCCTGCGGGACGCGCACGCATGCCTCGAGGTCGCCCGAGAGGGTCGATGCCATGGACGGCATCCGCGCGGAAGCCTCGAACGCGGTCCCCGCGCCGGTCACCTGTAGCACTGTCATGTACCCGGCTGCCGCGCCGCCCTCGAAAATCTCGACGCTTGTCTCCGCGAGAGAGGGGCATGATCCGGCGCCTTCAACGCGGAACACCACGGTCTGGCCCGGTTTCAGGCTGTGGACGGACCCGCCGATTGCCCGGTAGGACGCTATCCTCAGGCCCGAAGTCCGCCCTCCGGCGGCCCTGCTCTCCATAATCACCGGTTCGTTCGACTTGGCGACCTCCGCGTCCCCGTAGTCGGGATGCTTGGCCCTGACGGCGCTCATTGAGGCGTCGTATGCTTCGTTCGGGACCTCGATGGCGTACGACCCGTCCGAGGAGTCGCTGGTCACGTGGCCGGACCCGCCGGAGGAGAGCTCGTTCAGGAGCAGCCCGGTGCCCAGGCCGATGCCCATGGAAAGCACCGCGTTGCCCAGTGTCTTGAAAAGAGTCTCGAAGAAGCCCTCGTCGTCCTTGAGGCTGACGTCGGTCTTCCCCTCGCCTCCGGGCCCCTTGCCCGGCTCCGGGCTCTTGTCCTTGCCCTCTGGGTCCTTCTGCTCCACCTTGGGCTTGATGACGATTCTCGTCTTCTCAGGGCCCCGCTGGATTTCGGTCTCGCAGGAGAGGTTCACCTCGTCGGGCGGCCTCCTGGCGGAATGCGTCTTCCCTCCGCAGGTCGCCCGAATCAAGGCGCCCTTGTGGAACCCGCCCGTGTTGCGGACCTTGACTATGACCGCCCTGCCGTCCGGGGCGGCGTCCAGGTCGAAGTCGCCGTCCGTGAGCGGCTTGCCGTCCCTCTGGACGGCCACGTCGGCCTTCTTCGCCCCGGAGCCGAGAGGCATCGCGAAGCGCACCCACTCGGAATCCTCGCACACGAAGTAGCCGTCGAAATCGTCCGCGGCGGATGATTCGGCCGCAGGGGCCTTGAACTCCCCATTCGAGAATTTCGCGAACCAGTCGGCTCCCAGGCGCGAAAGGTCGATTCCGGCCGCGGCGGCGGCCGCGGCTATGACCTCGCGCGGATTGCGGCCCGCCCTGACCGACTCCGCGGCGATTGCGGGATCAAGGGAGGCGAGGAACCGTTCCGCGGGGTCTCCGGGGGAGGCGAGCGCCGGGCCGGCGGCGATGGCGGCGGCGAGCGCCGCCCCGGACAGGGACAGGAAGAAACGCCAGCCCGGATTGGGCGCGCGAAGAGGCTTCTGCAGCGGCAGGAATGCGGACATGGCAGTCCTCCTAAAGACGGATAAGGCCGGATCTCTTCGGGTCCGGCGCTCGAGTCGATGGCAGCTCGACGCAGGAATATACTCCGGGCCCGGCTCGGGCGCAAGGGGGTTTCCGGGCCGGGGCGGCCGCGCGGAGATGGAGGAATCGAACTTGACAGGGCTCGGCGCCGGCCCATATCATAGCGGCCACGGGCGGGGGCCGGACAGGAACGGAAGTCCGGGCTCCTCCGTGTTTGACCACGCGCTTCGCGCCGCGATTCGGGATTTCTTTTCCGTCCCTGCGACAGTTTTTTTTCATCAATCGGCTATGCCGGAAAAGCTCTTCCTCATAGACGGCTATTCGTACATATACCAGAGCTTCTACGCCCTGCCGGGCCTGACCTCGCCGGACGGATCGCCGACGGGCGCGGCGTTCGGGGTCGCGAGGCTGCTTGAAATGATTGGGCGCAAGAAGCCCGACTACGCCGTGTTCGTGCTCGACACCAAGGCGCCCACCTTCAGGCACAAGGAATTCCGGGAATACAAGGCCACGAGGAAGCCCATGCCGCCAGAGCTTGCGGCCCAGATCCCCCTCATCGAGCGCATAGTCGAGACATACGGCCTGAAGAAGGTCGCGGTGCCGGGATTCGAGGCGGACGACGTCATCGGGACGATTGCGGCCATGGCGGCTTCGAGGGGAATCGAGACGCTGATTGTCTCGCGCGACAAGGACCTGAAGCAGCTCCTCGGAGATTTGGTGAGGATTTACGACTTCAAGAGCGACACGTTCTACGACGCCGCCAGCCTCAAGGCGGAGACGGGGCTGGATCCGGGGCTGTTCCCGGATTTCATCGGGCTGGCAGGGGATTCCTCGGACAACATCCCGGGCGTGAAGGGGGTCGGCGAGAAGACCGCGCTCAAGCTGCTTTCGGATCACGGCTCACTCGAGGAGGTCCTTTCGAACTGGGAGAAGATAAAGGGCAAGATGGGCCAGAAGATAAGGGACGGCGCGGAGTCCGCGAGGCTCAGCAGGAGGCTCGCGACGATAAGGACCGACGTGCCGCTGGGCATGGGTCTCGAGGACATGGCCGCTCCTGCGAGGCCGGGCCCTGCCTTGGGCGATCTCTACAGGCAGGCCGGGTTCAAGTCGCTCGTCGCCGCGGTAGAGACCGGCTCCACCACGGAGGGGGCCGACTACGGCGCGGTCGAGACGGCGGGTGCGTTCAAGGCGCTCATTTCGGATTTGTCGGCCGCGGACGCATGGGCGTTCGACCTAGAGACGACTTCGCTCGACCCCATCTCTGCGGAAATCGCGGGAATAAGCGTGTGCACGCGCGGGGGGTCCGCGCGATACGTGCCGCTGCTTGCGCCCGAGCGGTCGAGGTGCCTGGACCGGTCGCTGGTCATGAAGGGGCTCGCCCCGCTCCTGGCCGACCCGCGGAAGAGGAAGGTGGGGCAGAATCTCAAGTTCGACGTCTCGGTCCTCAAGGCGCGCGGCATCGAGGTCTCGGGCCTGTATTTCGACACCCTGGTGGCGGCCTACCTGCTGAATCCCGGCGAGAGGGACCTCAATCTCGACTCGCTCGCGCAGAAGCACCTGGGAATCAGGACGGTGCCGATATCCGACCTCATCGGATCGGGCAAGGAGCAGATTTCCTTCGACCTCGTACCGCTCGACAAGGCCGCGCCGTACTCCTGCGAGGACGCCGACATGGCGTTCAGGCTGAGGGGGCTTTTCGAGCCCGCGCTGAAGGAGCATGGGCTGTGGAAGCTCTTCTCGGAGGTCGAGATGCCCCTCGTGGAGGTCCTCGCGGGGATGGAGACGGCGGGCATCGCGCTGGACGCCTCGGTGCTGGAGCGGCTCGGCGGGGAGGTCGAGACGGAGGCCGCGGGACTCGAGGAGCGCATCTACGCGGCGGCGGGCGAGAGGTTCAACATCAACTCCCCGGCGCAGCTCCGCCCCATCCTGTTCGAGAAGCTCAAGCTTCCCGGGCTCAGGAAGACCAAGACCGGGTCGTCGACGGCCGTCGACGTGCTCGAGGAGCTGGCGCACCTGCACCCGCTCCCCGCGCTGATGCTCGAGTACAGGCAGCTCGCGAAGCTCAAGAGCACGTACATCGACGTCCTCCCGCAGATGAAGCACCCCGGGACGGGGCGAATCCACGCGAAGTTCAACCAGGCCGTGACCGCCACCGGCAGGCTGAGTTCCTCCGACCCGAACCTCCAGAACATCCCAGTGCGCACGGAGACCGGGAGGAAGATCCGCGAGGCGTTCGTGGCGGGGGGCCCCGGCATGGAGCTCCTGACCGCGGACTACTCGCAGGTGGAGCTCAGGATTCTCGCGCACATGTCGGGTGACCCGGCCATGATTTCGGCCTTCGAGGCGGACGCCGACATTCACTCGGAGGTCGCCTCCCAGATATTCGGGGTGCACCCATCGCTCGTGGACTCCGAAATGAGGCGCAAGGCGAAGGCCGTGAACTTCGGCCTCATATACGGCCAGACCCCGTACGGCCTGTCCAGATTCATAGGCATAAGCCAGCCCGAGGCCAGGAAGTTCATCGACGCCTACTTCGGGCGGTTCCCGTCGGTCAAGGACTTCTTCGAGCGGATTGTGAAGGAAGCGGAGGAGACGCGCTCCGTGCGCACCATCCTCGGAAGAATCCGGGCGATTCCGGATATAACGGCGGCCAACAAGGCGCGGAGGGCGGCGGCGGAGCGCACCGCGGTGAACACTGTCATCCAGGGGTCCGCGGCGGACCTCATGAAGGTCGCAATGGTGAACCTCCACAGGCGCCTTCTGGTCGAAAAACTCCCCGCCAGGATTCTCGTCCAGATTCACGACGAGCTCCTTCTCGAGACGGAAAAGGAGTCCTCGGACGCAGTCGAATCGGCCGTGGTGGCCGAGATGTCAAGGGCGATGAATCTCAGGGTGCCTCTCAAGGTCGACACCGCCCGAGGAAGCAACTGGAGACTCGCTTGAAGGCGCGCAAGGGCCCGTTCATCATCGGAATCATGGGGGGCGTCGCCTCCGGCAAGTCGGCGGCGGCGTCCTTCTTCGCGGCGATGGGCGCGAAAAAGGTGGACGCGGACGAAATTGCCTCGGAAGCGCTCGAGGATTGCGCGATTAAGGACGCCCTGGCGGCGAGGTTCGGGCGGGGCGTAATCGCCGCGGACGGGAGCGTGGACAGGGCCCGCCTTGCCGACGCGGCCTTCGAGCCCGGGGGCGAGGCCGTCTCCGCCCTGAACGGCATAATGCACCCCGCAATCCTCGCCCGGGTCGGGCAGGAGATAGCCGCCGCAGGGCCGGGCCGGGCGGTCGTACTGGACCTGCCCCTCCTGTTCGAGACGGGGCTTGCGGAGAGGTGCGACCTTCTGGTCTTCATAGACGCCCCGGAGGAGGCCAGGGGGAGGTTCGCGGCGATCAGGGGCTGGTCCGGCGGGGAGGCGGCCCGCAGGGAGGCCGCGCAGGCGCCCCTGGGGCTGAAGCAAAAAAACTCGGGAATAACGATAAAAAACGATAAAACCCTTGACGACCTCCGGAAATCCGTGGAAAATATCTGGAGAATACGAGTTAGGCCACACCTGTCTACTGATTCCTGATTCTCAACGCTGGGTGACTTCCAGCATGCGCATGCGGTCTTCATGCAAGCTCAAAGGGCGGAAAAACTGCGCGCATGCGCCGGTCGGCGAGTTCCTTGTAGTGTCTCGTCCATGTCGACTCCGCGGTTGATGAAGTTTCAGAGGAGATTCCAATGTCGAGAATGCCAAGGCGCAAGGACAAGATCGGGCCCATGGGCGGGTACAACAACAGCCAGGAGAGGTTCGGCAACTTCCCGCCGCCGGACAGGCCGGCCGGGGGCGACCCGCCGAAGGCGGGCGCAGAGGCCGAGCCTGAGAAGGTCGTCGCCTTCGACCCCGAGAAGCCCGACATCAACGCGAAGTACGAGGGCATCAAGAAGGGGGAACTGCACATAACCGAACTGCAGAGGCAGCCGGTGATCACGCTGCAGGAAATAGCCGCCAAGGAGAACATCGAGGACATAGTCGGGCTCACCAAGCAGCAGCTCATCTTCAAGATACTGAAGCAGAGGGTGGAGTCCAGCGACGAGGGCATAATGTACGGCGAGGGCGTGCTCGAGACCCTGCCCGACGGGTTCGGTTTCCTCCGGTCGCCGGAGTACAACTACCTGCCGAGCCCGCACGACATATACATATCCCCCTCCCAGATTCGCAGGTTCGGGATGCGCACGGGCAACGTCATCGCCGGCCAGATTCGCCCGCCGAAGGACAACGAGCGCTACTTCGCGCTCCTCCGGGTCGAGGCCATCAACTTCGAGGACCCGAACAAGCTGCACAACACCGTGGTGTTCGAGGAGCTCACGCCGCTCTACCCCCAGCACAGGTTCATCCTGGAGCGCGGGCCCGAGGAAGTCTCGATGCGCATAATCGACCTCATAGCGCCCATCGGCAAAGGTCAGCGCGGCCTAATCGTCTCGCCCCCCCGGGCAGGCAAGACGGTCATCCTCCAGAAGGTGGCGAATTCGATAACGACCAACCATCCGGAAGTGTACATGATTGTCCTGCTCATCGACGAGCGGCCGGAAGAGGTCACCGACATGGAGCGTTCGGTCAAGGGCGAAGTCATAAGCTCGACGTTCGACGAGCCCGCGACCAGGCACATCCAGGTCTCGGAAATGGTAATCGAGAAGGCCAAGAGGCTGGTCGAATACGGCAAGGACGTCGTCATACTCCTCGACTCCATCACGAGGCTGGGCAGGGCGTACAACCGCGAGGCGCCCCACAGCGGCAAGATACTCACAGGAGGCATCGACGCCTCGGCCCTGCAGAAGCCGAAGAGGTTCTTCGGCGCGGCCCGCAACATCGAGAACGGCGGGTCCCTGACCATCATCGCCACAGCGCTCGTCGACACGGGATCCAAGATGGACGAGGTGATCTTCGAGGAGTTCAAGGGCACGGGCAACATGGAAATCCACCTCGACCGCAAGCTGGCCGACAGGAGGTGCTGGCCGGCCATCGACATCCAGAAGTCGGGGACGCGCAAGGAGGAGATTATCTGCGACCGCGACGAGCTGCGCAGGATGAACGTCCTGAGGAAAGTACTGAGCGAGATGAACCCCATCGAGGCCATGGAGCTCCTCGTGCAGCAGATTTCCAAGTACAAGACCAACGCGGAGTTCCTCATGAGCAT
>JBFZBV010000601.1:0-4732 GCA_041308285.1 Planctomycetota bacterium
TCGGGCGCGTCAAATCGGTCCAGCAGCCCGCAAAGGAGCAGACACTGAGAATCGACGGCCTGGAACAGGGCACCAAGTACTTCTACAAAATCACGATTGAGGACTTCCACGGGAACACGGCCGCGCCGGTGACCGGATCGTTCGAGACGAAGCTTCCGAAGGACACCCATGCGCCGCAGACCCAGCTCCTCAAGACTCCCGAGGAAGTCTCGCGGGACCCGAACGTCGGCTTCGCATGGATGGCCACGGACGACAGGTCCTCCCCCGACAAAATCACCTTCTCCTTCTGCCTTGAAGGGCTCGAGAAGGCGTTTTCGCCCTTCGTGTCCAATACGACCAGGCTTTATCGCGGCCTCAAGGACGGATCGTACGTCTTCAAGATAAAAGCGAAGGACGACGATGGCAACGTGGAACAGCCGCAGATTGAGTTCGCTTTCGTCATCGACACCACGCCGCCCGTGAACCCCTCGATACTCCCGGCGTCCGGGGACAAGTTCACCGGCGCCAGGGCCGTGGAGGTCGTCTGCTCGGCGGAAGGCGCCGTCGAAACATCGATGTGGGAAGGCAGGGAACCGGACAATCAGGTCTGGGCCCCGTTCAAGGAGAAGAAGCAGTTCATCCTGAGCCAGGGCGACGGCGAGAAGATGGTCTTCGCTAAGTTCAGGGACAAGGCGGGCAACGCGACCGAGGCCGTGTCCTTCTCAATCATCCTGGACAACGAACCCCCTTCCCGCCCCGCTGACATGAAGCTGGTCTCCCAGGCGGCGGCCGAGATTCAAATCTCATGGAGCCCGGCAAAGGACACCGGGTCCGGCGTGGACTTCTACTCCGTCCTGAGGGACGGCGTCGAAATAGGGAAATCCAAGAGCACGTCCTTCTCGGACCGGCAGGTCAAACTGGGGAGGAGGTACGCCTACTCGGTCAGCGCCGTGGACAGGCTCAAGAGGGCGTCCGATCCCAGCGTCGAAATAATCGTGACCGTAAAGGGCAACCCCCCCCAGGTCCCCTCGCTGCCCAATCCCCAGGACAAGTCGGACTCGCAGCCTACAGGAATGGTGCTCACCTGGATAGGCGGGGACCCGGACCGCGAGGACGAGGTCACCTACGACCTGTTCTTCGGCACCGAGCCCGAACCGCCGCTCAGGGCTCCCTCGCTGAAGACCCCCTCGTTCCCCCTGAGCGGCCTCAAACCCGCGCAGCAGCACTTCTGGAGGGTGGTCGCCAAGGACATGCAGGGCATGGAGACCAGGGGCCCGGTCTGGACGTTCACGACAGCGGAACTCGCCAACTCCGCCCCCCAGGCCGTCCTGTCGGTCTCCCCGGCCTCCGGGCCCGCGAGGACCCAGTTCAGGTTCGACGCCTCCCAGTCCAAGGACGCCGAGGACCAGCCCTCCGCCCTGTCGTTCTGCTTCGATTTCGACGACGACGGCAAGCCGGACACTCCGTGGCGCCAGGAGAGCGTCTACGAGAAGGTCTTCCCGGGCCTCGGCACATATACGGTGTGGGTTCACGTCAAGGACTCCAAGGGCGCCGTATCGAAGGCCTCCGCCAGGACGGAGGTGAAGAACACCCCGCCCGCCATATCCGGCGATCCGATGCCGCTGAACGGATCCACCGGAGAGCCGATTAACGTGAGGCTGACGTGGTCTTTCACAGACCCTGATCCGGGCGCGAAGATTCTATTCGACGTCTACTTCGGCACGGGCGAGGCCAAGCTCAGGATCGTGGCCAAGAGGACCGATCAGAGCTTCTACGCCCACGCGGAACCGCTCTCGCCCAACACCCTGTACTACTGGCGAATCACGGCCGTGGACGACCAGGGCGCGGAGACGCAGGGCCCCCTCTGGAGCTTCGCCACGGCGAAGCAGGCGGTCAAGCTCCCCCTCAGGGCCGAAGCCACGGTCACTCCCAAGTCGGGAAAGACCGTGACGCCGTTCAGGTTCGACGCCTCCCTGTCCCAGGACCCGGAGGACCCTCCGGAATCGCTGAGGGTCAGGTGGGACTGGGACGGCGACGGCAAGTTCGACACCGACTGGAACGTCCAGAAGCAGGCGGTGAGGACTTTCGCTGCCATCGGGAAGATTAAGGTCGGGCTCGAGGTGCAGAACTCCAAGGGCGGTGTCGTCAAGACCTCGCTGGACATCGAAATCGAGAACACGACTCCGGTTTTCGCGGGCCAGCCCCTGCCGAGGAACGGGGCCGTCAACGTCGAACCGGACTCGGAGCTCGCATGGGCTGTCAACGACCCGGATCCGCTGGACAAGGTGAGCTTCGTGGTCTTCCTGGGGCCCGTCAAGTCGGGCATGGCGCTGGCGGCCGCGGCGGTGACCGCGTCGACGTTCAAGCCCTCTGCGGCGCTCGACCCGGGCGAGGTCTACAACTGGAAAATCGTCGCCGAGGACTCCAACGGCGGCAGGATTGAGAGCCCCATCTGGACCTTCACCGTCAAGAAGCGCGAGAACAACCCCCCGCAGAAACCGATTCAAATCGAGGGGGAAGACAAGGTCCGCAAGGGCGAGAGGGCGGTCTTCAAGACCAGGACGCGCGATCCGGACGGCGATGCTGTGCAGATTCGCTTCGACTGGGGCGACAACAACGTCTCGGAGTGGTCCGAAGTCTCTTCCGACGGCTTCGTGACCCTGTCCCACGTGTTCGCGAACACGGGGAACTACGGCGTCAAGGCGCAGGCCATGGACTCCGGCTACGCCACCTCCGACTGGTCCGACGTGCACTTCATCACCGTCGTGGAGAAGCCCAAGACCGGCGAAGAGGAGGAGGATCTCTGGCACTGGCCTCCGGACACGCGGAAGAGCACGCCTGATCTGCTGACCGTGAAGCTCAGGTACTGGTTCGCGAATTTCAGCGGTTCCGGCACGTGGAAGGGCCTTGGCGACCCGCTCGCGGAACTCGACTTCCGGTCCGACCTCGGCATCGCGGAGCGCAAGGGGGCGCCATGGGGGTACGCGGAGTTCGGGAAGTACCTTTCCGCAGGCGCGGACTACTTCTTCCTCGAGTACACCGGCGAGTCGACGACGGCCAGCGACTTCGTCTTCGGCGGCGCTTTCATTCCCTCGGGCACGCAGATTGACACGACGTCGAAGGTCAAGTTCGGCCACCTGTTCATGCACTTCTCCCCGTATCTCGGCGACTATTTCGGCGGCGGCATCAAGCTCGGCGCCGGCTATTTCTGGAACAAGACCACGCTCGAGCCTCTCCCTGCGGGCGACACCGAGGTGGAGAGCATAGAGTTCCCCGTGCCGCTGGTCGGGATTCGGGTCTACGGCAGGATCACGAAGTACGTGACGATTCTGCTCGAATGCCTCTACATGGAGGGCGGGCTCCAGGAATTCGGCATCCAGAGGGGAAGGCTCCTGGACGTATCAGGAGAGGTGCTTTTCACGCCCGTGCCATACATCGGCATTTCGCTGGGATACAGATACACGTCCGTCAAGGTGAGAATCAACGAGGACTCATCCACTCCGGACACGAGACTGGACCTCGGTCTCGACGGATTCCATCTTTCAATCGTCGTGCATTTCTAGCGCTGGCGCTGCACCGCTGTGGGGCGGCGGGAGGCGGGGACGGGAATCGAATCCGCACCGGAGCGGCCCCTGCCGTGGGGGGCAGCGCGGCGCTGCCAAATCCTTTTCCCGGACCGTGGCGGCACAGGATGGACGGAAAAAAGGGTCCAAGAGTCGTGGTGGCGTCGGCCCCGTTCAAAGGGACGCTGACGTCCCGCGAGGCCGGCGGCTGCATGGCGCAGGGGATTTCCAGGGCCGTGCCCGGGGCGGACGTGGTCGTGGTCCCGGTGGCCGACGGCGGGGAAGGCACCCTGGAAGCAGCGCTGTTCGCCATGAAGGGGGAAATGCGCGTCGCGACGGTCGACGATCCCCTCGGGCGGCCCGTGCGGGCCGAGTGGGGCATGTTCGGCGGAACAGCCGTCGTGGAGATGGCCAGGGCGTCGGGCCTGCCGCTGCTGGCGGAGCTCGAGAGGAACCCGCTTGCCGCGTGCAGCAGCGGCACCGGCATGCTGGTGGCGGAAGCGATTTCCGCGGGGGCGGGAAGGATAGTCGTGGGAGCAGGCGGAAGCGCCACGGTGGACGGCGGTTCAGGCGCGCTCGGGGCGCTGGGATTCGGGTTCCTGGATTCGTCCGGCCTTCCGGTCGGGCCGGGCGGGGGCGGACTGGGACGTCTCAGCCTCGTCGTGTTCCCGGCCGGCGGTCCGCCGTCAAGGGGGGCGCGCATCGAAGTCGCCTGCGACGTGACGAACCCGCTGCTCGGGCCTCTGGGCGCGGCGGCGGTCTACGGCCCGCAGAAGGGGGCGTCCGTGGATGACGTCCGGGCTCTCGAGGCGGGTCTCGAGGCGTTTGCGAGGGCCGCTGAAGCGGCGTGCGGAATCGACCTGTCCTCGATGCCCATGGCGGGCGCGGCCGGCGGGCTGTCCGGGGGCTTCGCCGCGTTCCTCGGGGCGGTTCTCGTGCCCGGAGGAGAGCTCCTGCTGGACATGCTCGGCTTCGACCGCATCATCGAATCCGCCGATTTGGTCGTCACCGGCGAAGGCCGCTCGGATTTCCAGACCGCCTTCGGGAAGATCCCGGCCAGGGTCGCGGGCCGGGCCAAGAGGATGGGGGTGAAATGCGTCGCGGTTGTCGGATCCCTCGGCCAAGGGTGGGAAGCCCTGCTCGACATGGGAGTCGAAAAAGTGTATCCAGCCGAGGGGATCAGCGCGGGG
>JBFZBV010000602.1:0-3768 GCA_041308285.1 Planctomycetota bacterium
CTTCCGGCACGAGTTCCTCGAGCCTGTCCCGGTATTTCTCTATGAAAGGGCCCGTCTGAACGACCGGGTTCACGGTCCTGTCCAGGCCCGTGAAGGCGAAGTACAGGCCCGCGACGAGCGCAGCGGACTTTGCGACGTCCCTCACCGGCGCGAACCTGGCCGCAGGGGCGGCCAGAAACCAGGGGACCACCGCAGCCGACGACCCGGCGAAGAAGAAGACGAAGAACAGCGCTCCTGCCAGGGCGGAGGGCGCCGCAGACCCACCGGTCCCGGATTCGCCGAGCACGGACGCCGCGGCGATGAGGAACGGCGGGCACGGGGCGAACCCGAGCAGAAGGCCGAGGAGGAGCGGCGTCCTCACCAGGCGCCTGTTGCGATCGAGCCATCTGCAGGCGGCGTGATCCCAGCCGGACTCCCTCAGCACATGAAGAGCGAGCAGGAGGCCCAGGGGCACGTAGAGGGCGTTGGCCGCCCTCAAGGCCGCGCCCGGGGGTAGCAGGGAGCCCGCTGCGGAGACCATCGCCCCTGCGAGGGCGTACGAGACGAGCCTTCCGAGCAGGAACTCGAGCATGAATCCGCCCGCGGACTTGAGGGAGGCATTGCAGCAGGAGAGCATCGCAGGCCCGACGACGGGGAGGCAGTGCACGAGACAGCCTGCCGAGGACAACAGGCCGAGGAGGAAGCCTTCACAAGGGTTGAAGCTCATGTCCGCATAAAATACGAAAATGCCGCTTCCAATACAAAATACCTCGGGCCGCGAAGGCATCCGCCCGGGGGCGCGAGCGCGTTCCAGGCGGCCTGTGGGGCGCCGGCCGGCCGGGCGGAGCCGCATGCAAAGTATTCAACTTACGGGACTTGCGGCTCCCCGCTCCCCAATCCGTTCCCCGGCGGCCGGCCGGCGCCGGCCTGCCGATTTTCTTGACAACCCGGCGGCACGCCTGTAACTTATGGCTTTCCCGTAGTCATATAGGAGGTCGCGATGCAGTACTCGGAAAAAGTCATGGACCATTTCGCCAATCCGCGCAACGTAGGCGAGCTCGAGGACGCGGACGGCGTCGGTGAAGTGGGCAACCCGGTGTGCGGCGATATGATGACGTTCTACATCAAGGTCAGCGAAGGCCGGATTGCGGACGTCAAGTTCAAGACGTTCGGCTGCGGGGCGGCGATTGCGGTGTCGAGCATCGTCTCGGAAATGGCCAAGGGCATGACGCTGGATGAGGCCGAGTCCCTGACGAAGGACCAGGTCGCGGACAGTCTCGACGGCCTCCCGGCGAACAAGATGCACTGTTCGAACCTCGGGACCGACGCTCTCAAGAAGGCGATTGAGAACTACCGCAACCGCGTGTCCGTGGTGCCGAAGGCGCCCGCGCGCCCGGTGAAGGAGAAGCACGGCGAATCCTGCGAGTGCCCGTACTGCACCGGCCACATCCACGGCGCAGAGGCATGCAAGCCGTGCAGCATCACCCTCGACCTCTGCCCCTCCTGCGGGGAGGTGTCCACGGAAGGGCATGAGTGCGGCCATTACGAGGAGGACGACGAGGCGACGGACCACGAAATGGCCGAGGCCGCCGCGAGCCCGGAGCCCTGCTGCGAGTCGCCGTGGCCTGCGGCCGAGGAAGCCGCTTCGTGCTCCTGCCACGACGCGTTCGCCGGGCCCGAGCCCTGCGCGGCGGCCGCCGAAGCGCCCCTTCAGGCCGGGCCTGCAGTCGAAGCCGGTCCTGAGGCAGCGAAGAAGGCCGCTACCGCCCGGAAGAAGGCCGTGAAAGCGGCGAAAAAAGCCCCGAAGAAGACGGCGAAAAAACCATCGAAGAAGGCGCCTGTGAAAGCCGCGAAGAAGGCTCCGAAGAAACCAGCGAAGAAAGCCGCGAAGAAGGCGGCTAAGAAGGCGGCGAAGAAACCAGCGAAGAAGGCGGTCAAAAAGGCTCCGGGCAAAGCTGCAGGCAAGACAGCCGCGAAGGGCGCCAAGGCAGGGAAGTCCGCCGGGAAAGCCTTGAAGAAGACCCCGCGCAAAGCCGCCGCGAAGACCGCACGGAAACCTGCGCCGAAGAAAACCTCGGCGAAGCGGACGAAGAAGGGGCGCAGGTAGGCGGCGGCAAGGAATCGGACGGGCGGGATTGCGTCGCTTCCGCATGAGGCGCAGGGCAGCCGCCACCAGTCCAGGGCCGCCCTGCGGCGGGCGCTGCCGGCATGTGCGTGCGGTATTCTGAACCATATGATTTTTCTGATTTATCCAAAATTCCCAACATTTCAGTTAAATTGACGCTGCAGGTGTTTTTTTTATGGATTTCATCCCCTTGGCGCCGAGGGAGTTGCCGCAATCGCATCCCCGGCCCCGTTGCGGCGCCTCCACCATGGGTTATAATCTAAACCGGGTGGGGTTGCGTCCGCCCCCCCGGCCGACCCCGGGCCGGACATAGGCGCAGGAAAGGAGCGAAGGATGGCCAAGCAGTTCAGCAACGAGAACTTCCAGAAGGAAGTGCTGGAGTCCAAGCAGCCCGTGCTCGTGGACTTCTGGGCCGATTGGTGCGGGCCCTGCAAGATGCAGGGGCCGATAGTCGACAAGATCGCGGAGAAGTTCAAGGACAAGGCCGTCGTCGGCAAGCTCGACGTGGAGAGCGCGGGGGACATCGCCGCCAGATACGGCGTCATGGCCATCCCAACGCTGATTCTCTTCAAGAACGGGGAAGTCGTCGAGAGGCTGACCGGGCTCCGCAAGGAATCCGAGCTCTCGGACGTCATCGCCAAGCACGTCAAGGCGTGACGCGGCATGCCGTGCGAAGGAGGGATTATGCCTCTGTATGATTTCAAATGCGAGGACTGCAGCACGAAGTTCGAGAAGTTCGCGTCCATGTTCAAGGCCGACAGGGTGGAATGCCCGAAGTGCGGCTCGACCAGGGTCACGAAGCTCTTCTCCCTGTTCAGCTCCCCGCCCGGATCCTGCAAGGGCTATACGCGTCCGGGCCCCGTCAAGTTCGGCTGAGGCTAGGAGCCGCCGCGGCGGTGCGCCGCGCTTCGGGGGGCCCGAGGGCCCCGGGATGAAAAGGCATGGACATCAAGACGGTTCTCATATTCGCGGCCGCGATTGCGGCGTGGATCCTGATTATGGGATACATCCTGCCGAAGGCGGGAGTGCCCACGTGAATGGCCGGCGCATGCCGCCGGGATGCGTCCATATCCCGGCACGACGCCGAAGGCCCGGAGGGGGAGATCGGCGAAGCCGGAGACGGCCGCGGGGATGAATCCCCGGGCGGGCCGAAGCCCTGAGGAGTCCGCGCCGCCCTGGATTGAGGGTTCCGGAGCGGGCGACCCGCATCCGCCTCGTCGGGGCCGTTTGAAGGAGGGGAAATGGACTTCCTTTTCATGCTCGACAGCTACTACTGGCTCATCGTCGGCCCTGCGTTCCTTCTCGCCCTGATAGCCCAGGTATGGGTCAAGGCCTCGTTCGCAAAATGGTCGAGGGTGGGGATTCGCAGCGGGTTGACCGGCGCCCAGGCCGCGTACGAGATACTGAGGCGCAACGGCGTCACGGACGTCGACATCAAGGCTGCGGACGGTTTCCTTTCGGACCATTTCAACCCCAGGACCAGGACGCTCGCCCTCTCGGCGGGGGTATACGGCCAGCCGACCGTCTCGGCGGTCGGAGTCGCCGCCCACGAGGCCGGCCACGCCCTGCAGCACGCCAAAGGGTCGGTGCTCATGGGCATAAGGTCGATTCTCGTCCCCGTCGCCGCAGCCGGCAACATCGCCATCTGGCTCATAATGATTGGC
>JBFZBV010000603.1:0-4418 GCA_041308285.1 Planctomycetota bacterium
CTCGCCCTTCTGGCGGCTATAATGCTCTGTGCGGGCGTGGGTTGCGTGTATCCGTACAGGGCAAGCGACTCGTCCAACTACTTCGAGTCGACCTTCCTCCCGGAAGGCGCTTCAGAGGCTATTCCTCCAGGCCCGGTCTATGATTATGATCCGGTGTTCGCCGAGCCTGGCCCCCCGTGCGCCCCTTCCATACCCGACATCTGCAGGAGCTCCGCCTCGAGCCCTACAAGCGCCATGTACGACTCAATCGCTTTCGAAGTCCGGGATGCGGAAATCCTGCCTGCTCCGGTTTGGAAAGAGGTCGATTCTCTCGCCCATAGGGAATATCCGGCATACCGCGATCGCAGGGCATGGACCCATCCCCGGAAAGAGAATCGCCCGCCTGCGATCGGACTCCCGAACCCTGGAATGCGCGATCGCATTCAGCCCCCGCCGAAGCCCGCACAGCCTCCTGCCGCGACGCCGACCCGGCCTCCGGCACGCGACGGGCGCCGGGACCCGCCGGGGATTAATCGTAATGATTCGCCCAGGCCGGGCCTTCCTCCGGGCGCAGGCAAGGGTCCGGATCGCGGTGACAACAGGAAACCGCCGGCAAGGACGGGTCAGCCGCCGGCTCTAAAAATCGACACTCCCCGGCCCCGGCCGGATGCAATCGCAGATAGAGGCGGCCGGCCGGAGGCGCGCGGGAATCCCGCGGCGAACGGCGGTCATGACCGCGCACATGGTGCAGGCGATGCGCCCAAGGACACGCCGGACAATCGCCAGCGCTAGCGCCAGGGGGAAACGAGGCAGTCCTTCATGCCGCGCAGCGGCACCCGGAAACGATGAAAACGGATCAGAGCGCGGCATGCAGGACATGCGCCTCGAAAATCCGCTTGAACATCCCGGGATTGTCATTGCGAATGCAGAATTCCACGCGCATCAACGCAGGGAGGGCGAACCTCCAGGTGAGCCACTCATGATTGCGCGCGAGCGGCCCGGCCGAAGCCTCGCCCTCCCCTGTCTCCGAAGGGCAATGCGCGCCGCGAGGAGTGCGGAGCCCCCGGAGAAGAGTCCGCGATTAGGCTGAATAGTTCGCTCGCTTCAAATAGCATGCCTTTGGCACGCAATTCACGACTTCGGGGAAGGCTTTCAAGCTTATGCAGGAAGCCTGGGGATTGCGTCGTATCTGCTTGCTGCAACTATAGAAATATCGATGATTCCGAAGGCGGGGTGGCAGGCGCTTCTGCAGGTCGGGTTTCAATAGGACTCCAATGCCGATTTGCGCGTTACTGTACGGGAATGAGGTTACTTTTTTGAAATGCGTCATCGTCCAAGCATCTCTGCGGCATTCACATGTGGGCAGCTTTATTTGCAGCTCAAGTCCGCAGGCGGATGAGGATTAGTCACTCCGCCGCCGAAATAGGACGTGACGGCCTTGACTGCATGCAGCGCCGCCCAGGCCAGTGGGAGATGGATTGCCTCCATTCCCATCTCCCGCGATCGCAGCAGCAGGAAAGCGTCGCTCGAGTTGGCCAGGGAAAACAGTACGACGGAAACGAGGTAGAGCCGGAATTGCGGACCCAGGGGCGAGGCAGGTCCGGACGCCTTCGAATTGCTTCCCGTTTCGCCCTTCCGTCTCTCAGCGCGCCTGGGGTCGTCGCGGATGAACAGCAGTATGGTGAGAATCGTGAACACTCCCGGAATAGAGGAGAGCATGATGGCCCAGCGGATTTCGAGACCGAGCAGGCGAAGGATTAGGAAAGCAGCCAGGCCGCCCGCTACGGCGCCGGCGTGATCACCGGCTTTAAAGCCCTGGATTCTCAGGCCGGATAAGGCGCATCGCCCGATTCCAGCCGAATCCGGTCCAGACAGCCGTCTTGACGCATTTTCGCACAGCAGGGTGAAATGATATTTCGGGCCTGCCGGGCTGTCCATATTCCCCCGTGGCACGCGTCCCCTTGAATCTCCGAGCGGAAGTGAAATACGCAAGGAGAATCGGGAAAATGAATCGCGTACGTTTTTCGTGCGCTTTCTGGTAAAATCCTCGTCCGATCTTCATCGAGGGCTTTTTCAGGCGCAAAAGCATGAAAATGATTAAGAACATCGCATTCTTCGTGTTCATTCTGGCTCTGCTGGCTGCAGGTTGTGCGTCTTCGGAGACTACTGACAACGGGACCGCGCAGACCAAGCCTGCGGACGATACTGCGAAGCCCGCGGATGAAACCGCGAAGCCGGCGGATGAAACCGCGAAGCCGGCAGACGAGACCGCGAAGCCGGCGGATGAAACCGCGAAGCCGGCGGATGAAACAGCGAAGCCCGCGGATGAAACTGCGAAGCCGGCTGAAGAGGAAAAGACCTTCACAGGCACGTGGGCTACGGACGGGACCGGAGCAGGCGGCGTGAGGACGTTCGTCCAGGCAGGCGCTTCCATGACAGGGCATTTCGACGAGATGCGCGGCCGGTACGACGGCAAGGTCGACGGCATGAAGCTCACGGGCAGGTTCTGGTGGAACGACGACAAGACGTCGGCGACAGGATTCGACGAGACTCCGGCCGACCAGCGGGGGGAGTTCGAAATCACCCTTTCGCTCGACGGCAACGCCTTCACCGGCCTGTCCCGCAACGAGGGCGGCGAGTGGGTCTCCTGGAACGGCATAAGGACCGAGGACGACGCCGCTGCCGACGAGGGGAAAGACGAGCGCAGCTACACCGGGACGTGGGTCACGGACGGGACCGGCGCAGGCGGCATGAGGACGTTCGTTCAGAAGGACAGCGCGGTGACAGGGCATTTCGACGAGATGCGCGGCCGCTACGACGGCACGGTCGTGGACGGCAAGCTGACCGGCAGGTTCTGGTGGAACGAGAATCCCGTAGCCGTGGAAACTTATGACGATACACCGGCCGGCCAGAGGGGGGAGTTCGAAATCATGCTTTCGCTCGACGGCAACGCCTTCACCGGCAAGTCGCGTTACGATGGCGGCGAGTGGGTGTCCTGGAACGGCATCAGGACCGACGAGCCGGATGCCGGCGGCGAGGGCAGGCCCAGTCTCGATTTCACGGGCACATGGGCAACGGACGGCACCGGCGCAGGCGGCGTGAGGGTGTTCGCCCAGAGCGGCACCGAGATGACCGGGAATTTCGACGAGATGCGCGGCCGGTACAACGGGACGGTCGAGGGCCGCAAGCTGGCCGGCAGGTTCTGGTGGAACGAGGACCCGGAAGCTGCGACGAGTTTCGAAGATACGCCCGCCGGCCAGAAGGGGGAGTTCGAAATCACCCTTTCGCTGGACGGCAACGCCTTCACCGGCAAGTCGCGATTCGAGGGCGGTGAGTGGGACTCCTGGAACGGCATCCGCATTCCGGACGAAAAGCAGGACGAGGGAGAGGAGACGGACGAGGAGGGGGAAGGCGAGGGCGGGAAAGACGAAGGCGGGAAGGAGGAGGGGGAGAAGGGCGGGGACGGGTCCGCAGGATAGCCCGGCGCAGCCATCCGGCATGCGCGCCGTCCGCAGGGCGGCGGCGCGAGGTCATTTCTTCCTGTTCGCCGGGTTCTTCCTCTTCTTCCCGGGCGAAGCCTGGCGCTCGGGCGGTCCGAAAAGGCTCTCGATTGCCGACAGAATCCTCCCGGTCTCGGGTGTGCTGAGAGCATACACCGTCCTGTTGCCCTTGCGCTCCTTCCAGCACCTCACGACGTCGATTTCCCTGAGGTGCCGGAGATGGACGCAGATGGTCCCGTAGGACCGTTCGAGTTCTGCGGCGAGCGCCGAAGGGGACGCGGGCCCTATCCTCCGCAGCGCCTTGACAATCTCGAACGTCTTGGGATTCCCGAGCGTCTTGCAGAACCTGGACGCCCTGTAGACCCTCTCGTCGTCGTCCGACCATTCCATCCTTCGTCCTCCATGACGGGGGCGGTCCGCGAAGTCACTTCTCGTACTCGAGCACCGCGTCCTTGCCCGCCTTTCGCACCAGCTCCCATGCCTGATCAGGGCTTCGCCTGCGCAGCGGCCAGTCCGGGTCGTCGGCTGCGCGGAGCAGAACCCTTGCGCAGAGGTCGGCGGCGGATCGAATCATCTCGATGTTCACCTTCTCGAGCGTGTCCCCGCGGGTGTGGCCGAAACCGCGCACGCTCCTCGGGTCGCCCTCGGAATATATCCTCGAGCTGGGCACGCCCTGCCGGAAGAAGTTGAAATGGTCCGAGTACAGGCAGATCGTCTGATTGAGGGGGATTGGCCGGTTCATCTCGGCCGCGGCCGAACGCATGAAGGGCTCGACCTCGGGCCACTCGTGGAACTCGATGCCCATGGGATGCGTGGCCGGGACGGTGTCGATGTTCAGCATGTACCTCATCCTGCCGGCCTCGCCCTCGTGGCGCGCCATGTATGCTTCGGATCCGTGCAGGCCGTGCTCCTCGCAGCCGAACGCGACGAACCTGATTG
>JBFZBV010000604.1:0-3781 GCA_041308285.1 Planctomycetota bacterium
GATTTCATGAGCATTTGTACACGGCTTCGCCGGTCTCATCCATAATCCTGTACCGGTCCTGGAAACTGCGCCAGTTGGCCGCCACGAAATCCACTCCCTCGAGGAGCGTCCTGAAATCCTCCTCCGAAGTCACCGGCGAGAAGGATATCCTCACCCACCCCGGCTTTATGCCTATGTGCCCGTCCTTCAATTGCCTGCGAATCTGATCGGAGACGGTCCGGTCTATACCGAGGAGCTCGTGGCCGTACGGCCCCGCGCACATGCAGCCCGCCCTGGCCTGGATGCCGAACTTGTCGTTGAGCAGGGCGGTCACGAGGCTGTGGTGCGCCCCCTTCACGACAATCGAGATTATCGCGAGCCCCTCGACGCCCTGCTTCCCGAGGACCGTTATATCCGGGTTCCCGCGCAGGTGGTTCAGCGCGCGCTCCATGTAGCCGTGCTCGATGTCGCGCATCCGCTCGATTCCAATGCGGTGCTTCAAGTCGAATACAAGGCCTGCCTGGATTGCCTGGATTATCGGCGGCGTCCCTCCGCTCTCCCTCGCCTCGATGTCCGCAAGGTAGCAGTGGTCCCACTGGGAAGTGTACAGCACCGTTCCGCCGCCCGGCTGAGAGGGCACCTTGTTCGTGAACAGGGCCTTCTTGGCGATGAGGAGTCCGGGCGTCCTGGGGCCGCCGGTGAACTTGTGGGTAGATATGAAGACCCCGTCCTTGTACGCGAGGCCCGAGTCCGGGTCGCCCGGCCGCGACGGATTCATGTCGATTTCCAGGTACGGGCCCGCCGCGGCGAAGTCGAAGAAGGCGAGCGCGCCGTGACGATGAAGGGTCTTCGCGAGCTCGTAGGTGTCCGACGTGATGCCCGTGACGTTGGACCCCGCGGAGAACGCCCCTATCTTGTAGGGCCTCCGGGCGTATTCGCAGAGCTTCGAGTCGAGGTCAGCGACGCTGATTCGCCCGTCCCGGTCGAAGCCCACGTACACGACGTCCCCTATGGTCTCGCGCCACGCGAGATCGTTGGAGTGGTGCTCCATGAGGCTGGTGAAAATCACGGGCCTCGCGTCCTCTGGCATCTTGCTCTTCAGGGAGAACTTGTCGTCGAGCTGCTCAGGGAGCCTGATGCCGAGCACGCGGACGAGCTGGTTGATTGCGCCCGTGCACCCCGACCCCGTGAAAATCACCGCGTCGCGGTGGCAGCCGTTCACGTACGAGCAGATTCGCCTCTGGGCCTGGTGGAAGTACTTCGTCATCAGTCTTCCGGTGTACGTGCTCTCCGTGTGCGTGTTGGCCATGTACGGGAGGACCTTCTCGTTCAGCTCGTCCTCCACGTCCTTGAAGAGCCTCCCCGAGGCGATGTAGTCGAAGTAGGCGATTCTCTTCCGGCCGAAGGGGGTCTCGAAAGTCGCGCTGCTCCCGATGGTCCGGCCCTGGAGAACCTTCCTGAACTCCTTTTCCTCCTCGTCCCCCGAAGTCTTCACGGGCTTCGCGAGGACCATCTCGTCCCCCGAGCGAAGCTCCACGAGCCTCTCGTCGAACATGGCTCCTCCGCAAAACACCACCCGGACGGGCCCAGGCCGGACTGCGGCCCGATTCCCGCCAGGTACGGTTTATAGCATTTTGCAGGCTCGCAATCCAAACCGGAGCGCCTGCCGCGCGTGCGGTATCAGACGCTGATGACGCTGATAGGAGCTGATTAACGCCGATCGGCGGCGGGGGCCGGGGGCGTAGGGGCGTGAACCATGAAAGCGAGACGTGGGGCCGTAGGGCGTGGAAGGGCGAGCAGTGAGCAGTAAGAAGTAAGAAGTGAACGGTGAACAGTAGACCGTGGACCGTGAAAGCAAGGCAAGAACCGTAGATCGCGGGACGTCTTTGATGCTCACCGATTGGAAACCCCTCACCCCTGCCCTCTCCCCATGGGAGGGGAGCTTTCAGGCAATGTGACGATTCATATTCAGCGTGGACTTCCCTTTCCTCCAAGTGGCTGAGAGCCGCTCTCCCCGAGGGAGAGCGGGACGGCGGGAGGGGCCAGGGCATTTGGAAGGCCGATCTCCTAATCGGTCCAAGCCGGGCACAGGGACGTCCCTGATGCAGGCTCGCCGGGAGGCTCGCCCTCCCAAGGACCTGGCCCAATCGTTTGCGCAGGCCTCAGAACGTGATTGAGAGCGAGAGCGTGCAGCCGTACTGGAGGTGCCTCATCCACTTCACGATGTCCGCGTCCTCGTAGTCGAACTCCGGCGAATCCGCGTACGAGCCGTCCTCGGCGCAGAAGTCCGCGCGCCACTCGAGCCTTCTCACGCCCGCCCGGAGGTCCGACCACGACGCGAGCCTGATTACCAGTTCCGCACCTGCGTCCACGGACGTGAAGAACGACAGGCCGTACTGGTAGAACCTGTACTTCCTCAGCTTCCAGTTCCCGAACCCCTGCAGATACGCGATCGGGGAGACCGACAGGCTCACCGAGAGGGAGAACGGGCCGAGGATCGGGAGGTCGGCGCGGGCGTCGAGGAAGATGGCAGCTCCCCTGAGCTCGAACGTCGCCACATCGCCGTCGATGAGGAAGAAATCCGGCATCCACGTGATTTCCTGGATGAAGCAGTACTGCCTGAGCCGAGACAGCTTGAAGACGTCCCGCTGGAAGAGGAACGAGGCGCCCAGAGTGAGCGAGAAGTCCTCCCCTTCAACGACGTCCAGCGCCCCTCCCGCCCTGAAGCCAGCCGAATACCCCGACGTGTCGGTCCTCGAGAAGAGCCACTTCATCCCCTCGAACCAGTCGGTGTCATCGGTCATCCCGGCCAGCTCGGCCATGAGGAAGACGTCGACGTAGAATGAAGCTTCAAGGACGCCGGCGAACGGCCTGCTTTCGGCCCTGAGGCCCATGCAGGCGGCGTCGAGCGGGAAATCCAGCCTTGACTCGAAGGGATCGGAATCGATTGCGAAGCCCGCAGCGCCCCTGGACGCCAGGAACCAGCACCGGACGGACAGGTCCGCGGGTCCGCCGAGGAGCGACGGTCTGCTTCCGGCGGGCGGCGCTTCATCCGCAGCCGCAGGGAAGCAGGGCAAAGCCAGATGAATCAGGAGCGCCGCTGCGGCGAACGCCGCCGGGATTCGTGCGGCCGGGCGGGCGCAAGGCTCCGGAACCGCCGCCGGGACGCAGGAAGGGCGGCTATGCGCGAATCGCCCGCATGGCGGCGGGCGGAATCCTGTACCGGCATGATCGCGGCGCAAGAGCAATAGTCACATCCGGCAAACCACGGAATCCGCGGAACGACGCGTCCGCGCTGTTTCTAGCCCACTCACGTCGCGCAGAAACCGGTCGAGGGGCGCGTCTGGAGCATCCCGTCCTCGTTGAGCTCGACCTTGTCGGTGCTCACCGCGGCCGTGAGGTCAATCTCGGTCATAACCCTCATCCTGACGCCTTCCCTCGCCGCGTCGACGCTCAACGGCTTGTCCAGCACTTCGTGGGAGACCAGGAACGCCCCGCATACAATCAGCGCAAGGCCCGCACACCACAGGAGAACGGATAAGACCGTCTTCGTACGGCTGCTTTTCATGATTAGTCACTCAGCGAAATTATCCTGCAGAAATACAACAGATATTCCGATTTCACGCGCGCAGCCCTTCGACAAGCTCAGGGCGGGGCGCGTGCTATGACCCGGACGAGCCCATCCTCTTTGGTTCCGGCTCGCCCGGGTCATGATTATACAAAAGGCCGTAACAGGGCGGCGATAAAAAAACCTCCCGACCTCCCGCCGCGGCTCTTATAATTACATTGCGCGGGCCCCGGA
>JBFZBV010000605.1:0-11738 GCA_041308285.1 Planctomycetota bacterium
GATTTGCCGGGACGGGCCCGCCGCCGCCGAAGGGACGGAGCAGAGCCTGTCAGCGGCCATCGGATGCATCGCCCGGAGGTCCGAAGGAGTGGCCGCGGACGTCGCGGAGGAATGGAACCGCATAGCGGTGATGCTCAAGGACGCCCGGTGGCGATTCGCGAAGGACATCCCCGAGATTGCGGAATGGGTCCTTGCCACGGTTTCCGCCGTCCCCGGGGGGGGCGGGCCGCACGTCGAGAGGCGTGGATTCGAGCTCGCTTGCATGCTGAGGTCCCTCGACAGGCTCGAGGTCAGGGGCCGCGATTCCGCGGGGGTGCTTACGATGTTCTCCTTCCGGTCCGGTGCGGACGCGGAAGGGTTCTTCGAGAAAGCCCGGGGATTCGGGCTTGCCGGCGAGATTGCCGGACGCCTCGCGGTGCCCAACCTGCGCGACGGGGCGATGCTCAGAGTGAGGAATCCCCGCGGCGGAACATGCGTCGTCTTCGCCCACAAGGTGGCCGAGGAGATTGGCAGGCTCGGCCAGAACGCCGCGGCGCTCACGGGCAAGATTCGGGCCGACAGGCCGTTCCTCCTGGCCCTCGGCGAGGAAAAGGCGGAGATGCTGGCCCTTGCCCACACGAGGTGGGCGTCGAACGGCATCATCAACGAGGAGAACTGCCACCCAGTCGACTCGCGGGGCGAGGGGGCGTCGTCGGACATCGAAGGCCCGGTGATTTTCTCCGTGCTCAACGGCGACATCGACAACTACTACTCGCTGCGGGCCGAGATTGAGGCCTCCGGCGCGCGCATACCGCCCACGGTGACCACCGACGCGAAGATAATCCCGATGGTGATTGCGTCGGGCATGGCGCGCGGCCTCGGATTCTTCGACGCGTTCCGCGGCGCCGCCTCGCGTTTCGAGGGGTCGTTCGCCATAGCTTCAATCTGCACCTCCGAGCCGGAGCGGGTCCTGCTCGCCCAGAAGGGCAGCGGCCAGGCGCTGTACGTCGGCAGGGCTGAGGGAAGCACGGCCTTCGCGTCGGAGATCTACGGACTGGTGGAGACTGTCGATTCGTACCACAAGATGGAGGAAGAGGCGGACAAGGGGGGCGCGCAGGGCCCGCGCGGAAAGGTCTTCTCCCTCTCGATTGCGCCCGACCGCTCCTGCTCCCTAGAAGCCTTCGCCCTCGACGGGTCGGGAATCGCCCTGGGATCGCCGTTACGGGCGGGAATCACGACCCGGGACATCCACAGGGGGGACTTCGAGCACTTCTTCCTCAAGGAGATTTCCGAATCGCCCGAGAGCCTCCAGAAGACCATCAGGGGGAAGTACCGCGTAGAAACGGACCCCGAGACAGGCCTGCAGCGGCCGGAGTTCATGTTCTCGGAGGCCGCCGTGCCCCGCGGGCTGGTCGACGCGCTCGCGCAGGGGCAGATAAGGAACGTGGTGTTCATCGGCCAGGGCACCGCTTCGATTGCGGGGTTCGGCATCGCGGCCCTGTTCGGCGAGGTCTTCGGCCGCGAGAGGTTCGCGGTCCAGGCGATGAAAGCCTCCGAGCTGTCCGGATTCGGGCTCCGGAGGAACATGAGCGACACGCTCGTCGTCGCGGTGTCGCAGTCGGGCACTACGACGGACACCAACAGGACCGTCGACCTCGTCCGGAAAAGGGGCGCCAGGGTCCTGTCCGTGGTCAACCGCAGGAATTCGGACCTGGTGGACAAGTCGGACGGGGTGCTGTACACCTCCGACGGAAGGGACGTGGAGATGTCCGTGGCCTCCACCAAGGCCTTCTACTGCCAGGTCGCCGCGGGCTACCTGCTCGCGCTGTACCTTGCCCGCGAGTGCGGGGCGATGGCTCCCGGGGAAATAGCGAGGAGGCTCGGGGTTCTCGGCAGGCTTCCGGAGCTCATGCGGCAGACGCTCGCGGACGGGGAAAGGGTCAAGGCCGCGGCCGAGGAGTACGCCCTCACGAAGCGGCACTGGGCGGTGGTCGGCAGCGGGCTCGACAGGGTCGGCGCCGAGGAGATTAGAATCAAGCTCAGCGAGCTCAACTACAAGTCGATTCCCTGCGACGTCACGGAGGACAAGAAGCACATTGACCTGTCCTCCGAGCCGCTCATAATCGTGTGCGCGGCCTGCGTGTCCGAATCGAACCTGCAGGACACGGTCAAGGAAGTGTCGATTTTCAAGGCTCACAGGGCCTGCCCGATCGTGATTGCCCTGGAAGGGCAGACGGCCTTCGACTCGTACGCGTCGGCTGTCCTCAAGGTGAGGCGCGGGTCCGGGGAGCTGTCGTTCCTCCTCTCCACGATGGTCGGGCACCTGTTCGGCTACTATGCGGCCAGGGCTATCGACGACTCGGCGAGGATATTCAGGTCGACGCGGGCCGCGGTCGTGGGCGCGCTGCCCGAGATAAGGAGGAGGTCTGGCTTCGCGCTCTCCCAGACCGCGAGCATGCTGGCGAAGCAGATTTCGGTGCTCGGCGTGAGGTTCCGGGACATGCTCTGGCGCGGCATGTACAACTCCGCGCTCGAAGTCGGGACCTCCGCGAGGATTCTGGCGCTCTACGCCTACGCATCGGGCAGGACCAGGCTCCAGGACGTGAAGTTCGACTTCGGCATCACACCGAGGTGGGACGCCCTGTACGACGAGTTCCTCAAGGCCCTTTCGAAGGGGATTGGCGAACTCACGAGGCCGATTGACGCAATCAAGCACCAGGCCAAGACCGTGACGGTCGGAATCTCGAGGGAAGAGGTGAAGTTCTCCGGAATCCTGTTCCGCGCGCTGAAGGAGCTCGGAATAGATATCGATCAAATCGACTACTCGAACCTGAATGTCCTCGAACACGTGTCCGGTGCGGTGCAGGAGATCCAGGGCTGGACGTTGTACAGGATTGACAGGCTCGACGAGACCCAGAGGCCGGACGATGGCACGACAATCGAGGTCGTCGAGAGGCGGGGCGTGGCGGGCGGCATCGAGTCCCGGTACTCGGCGCCGAAGAAGCTCGCCGGAACCAAGCTCAGCGTCGCGGCCAGGGGCAGGGTCTTCGTCGGAACCGGCAGGCGCGATCGCAGGCCAATCGTGATTATCCCCACCATCGCCGGCAGGGAAGGCCCTGGACGCGTGCCCATGGCGCTCTTCCACGTCGTCTTCAGGAAGGACCTGACGGCGGAGACGAAGGTCAGAATCCTGAGGAACTACTACGAGCGCTACGAGGAAATCCGGTGGGCCGCCGGCGAAATAATGACGGGCTTCGACGACGCGCAGCTCGGGGATTTGTCCGTCGAGGAACTCCTCGAGGCGAGCCCCGACATGCTCGCGGAACGGATTGCCGGCAGGGCGGCCAGGCCGAAGCCATGACGACCGGGCCTGCGGCCTGCGGATGATGATGCTTATGGACGCCAAAGCCGTTTTCTTCGACCTCGACGGCCTCCTGCTCGCAGCTCCGGCCGAGCCTGACACTGCCCTTCACATGGCCGGATTCAGGCTGGCGTACGAGTATCTGCGCGGGCTGGGCATCGAGTTGCCGCCCTTCCAGCAGTCATTCAAGATGGTGTTTTCGAGGCTTGCCGCCGCACGAATCGGGCTTGCGTTCGGCAACCTGAGGGAGATTGACATCGAGAAGGAGGTCTCGGCACTCCTGGCCTCGGCCGCACCGGCCCTGGGAGCCGCAGGGGCGGCGCGGGCAATCGACGAGTGGTTCAGGCCTTTCGGCGCCGCCCTCGCGTTCAGGGGCTCGTCGGCCGCGGTTCTTGCCAGGCTCCGCGGGGCCGGGCTCGCGCTCGGCGCGGGAATCAACTCGCCCTGGCCGAGGAGGCTCGTGGAGGGCGCGCTCGCGGCGTCGCCCGCTGCCGGACTGCTGGACTTCGTGGCCGTCTCCTCGGAAATCGGCCTCCGCAGGCCCAACCTCTTCTTCTTCGAGTCGGCGCTCAAGTCGATGGGCCTGAGGGGCCCGGAGACGGTCTACGTCGGGTGTTCCGGCGCGGACGGTTTCGAGGCCGCCGAAGAGAAGCTGATGACCACTGTCGGGGTGGGGCCCGATCCGCAGCAGGGCTGGGGGCCGCGCTTCTCGGTCGCAGGCCTGGAGTCCGTGCCGGACCTCGTCCTGAAAATCGCCGGAGGCGGGCCGGCCTGACCACCGCCGAGCGAGGCGGGCTCAGGCGCTTGGGAGCGGATTTCATGGAGGAGGCAGGTCGGCGTGCTGAAGGGCGGCCCTCGGAAGCGAATCCCGAACCTCCCCCTCCTGCGGCCGAGAGGGTCGTCCTGTTCTTCGTGGACGGGCTTGGAGTCGGCAGGGACGACCCGTCCGAAAACCCCATGGCCCTGGTCAGGGGCCCAGTGCTCGGCGATTTTCTGGACGCGGAACCCGCGCCGGCGCCCAGAGGGGGATGCCGGGCCAGGGCGGACGCCTGCCTGGGTGTGGAAGGCCTGCCGCAGAGCGCCACCGGTCAGACGACCCTGTTCACGGGAGTGAACGCCGCGAAGGAAATCGGAAGGCACCTGTTCGGGTTTCCCAACGCCAGGCTCCGCGAACTCTTGATGGAGAAGTCCATCCTCAAGGCCGCGGCCGGAATGGGCCTGGTCCCGAGGTTCCTGAACGCGTTCAGGCCGAAGTTCTTCCAGCAGGACCCCAGGGAGATCATCGGGATGCTCTCCGCCTCGACGGTCGCGGCCCTGGCCTCGGGGGCGCCGTTCTTCGGCCTCGACGACGTCAGGGCCGGACGATGCCTGTATCAGGATTTCACGAATCGCCTCCTGGCCGAGATGGGCTTCGACGTCCCGGCGAGGACCCCGCGCCAGGCCGGCCGCATACTCGCCGATGCCTCGGCGGAATTCGATTTCCTCCTGTACGAGTATTTCCAGACGGATCATGCGGGCCACGGAGGCGACATGGGCGCGGCGCGGGAGGAGATTGAGAAGCTCGAGGAGTTCCTGGATTCCGTCCTCGCGGCGCTGGACCTCGGGTCGACCCTGTTCATGCTCGCATCGGACCACGGCAACATAGAGAACCTGAACGTAAGGGGGCACACCGTCAACCCAGCCATGACCGTAGCCTGGGGCCCCGGATCAGATTCGATCGCGCGCGGAATCGCGTCGATACAGGACGTCCCCCTCGCCATCCTCGACGTCCTCGCCCGCCGGCCTCAAAGGGGTCAAGTCTTTGCTTGATCAATCAAGGACAGGATGGGCGAGGTGCTCGCCAGTGAAGATGTTTCATCCGGCGATATCGGCAAAGTATCAGCGGATGATGTAATTAATGTTGTTTGCGAGAGTTATGGTATAGTAGCTTCGGATTTGAAGAGCTCCAGGAGAGCAGCTGGACCGAGCGAAGCCAGGAAGGCTTTCGCCTATCTCGCCAGGAAGAAGACGGTGCTGACGCTGGCTTCAATCTCCGAATTCCTGGGACTGAAGAGGCACAGCAGCGCGGGCTGCATGATTAAGAGATTCGCTGATGCAATCCGCCTCAAGCAAAGACTTGACCCCTTTGGGGGAGGGGCGGGGGTTCGCGGCTAGATTCGGGGCTGCGTTCCGGGCCGAAATATACAAGGCCGTCCGCAGCCGGTCGACGCGGCTGGCGCTGGCGGCCGTGGCCCTCCTTTCCGCATGCGCGGCGGCGTCCTACCGTTTCGTGGAGGATCCCGGCGATCCGGGCACCGTCCACAACGCCTTCGGATGCTTCGCCTATTCAGCCTCCGTCGGGGTCTGGGCGGCTTCGTTCGTCCTGGTCGCGTTCGCGAGCCTGCTGGTATCGCAGGAGAGGGGATCCGGCACGCTGGCCTTCGCCCTGTCCCGGCCCATCGGCCGCAATGCCCTGTTCGCCGCAAAGGCGGCGACGGTCTTCGGGGCTCCCCTGGCCGCGCTCGCGGCGGCTCTCCTGCCGGCGCTGGCGCTTTCCGCGGCCTTCTACGGTTTCGGAGACGTGGTCGAGAGAATACCGTACGGATCGGAATTCCTGACCTGGAAGCACCACGGCAGGAACTTCATGGCGAACCGGGCGTTCATGGCAGCGGGGCTGTCGATTCTTCCGCTCTGCGGGCTCTCGTGCATGGGTTTCCTCTTTTCGAACGCGTTCCGGCGGCCGGCCTCCTCGCTCGGCCTGGCCATTTCGGCGTATTTCATCCTGGAGTTCGTGGTGAGGCGTTTCTCCGAGGGGCTCGGGGAGTACCTGTTCAACACGTACGCCACGTCGTTTTACGAGACCCTGGGCGCCCTGGCGAGGGGCATCAGCACGGCGCAGATATCGGGCCGGCAGGCTGTGCTTTCGCTCGGCGTGTCCGCGGCGTTTTCCATCCTTTCGGTGGCGGCATCGTTTATAATCTTCAGGTTCCGCGAGTCCGGTTGATTGCCTGCCCGTCCTCGCTGGAGAAAGCGATGCCCTGCAAACCAATCAGGATAGACGCGATTGCGCTGTGGCTTGCCGCGGCCCTCGCCTCGTGCCCTCCCGCTCCGGTCGGCGCCGAGGCCGGGGAAGCGCGGATCGGGTTCATCGCTTCGGAGCTCAAGCCTCCCGGGGAGGTCAAGGAATGCCTGAGGGGCGACTTCAACGGGGATTCGCTGCCCGATCTCGCGGCGGCATGCATGCCCGAGGACGGTTGGGACCAGACGGTCGTCTTCCACGTGTTCCTCCAGCGGAAGGGGGCCGGATTCGGCCCGGTCCCCGACGCATCGGTCCCCGCCCCGGCGGGGAGCGCGGCGGCGTGCTGCGCGGACGTCGCGCCCGGCCCCGGTGACGAGATTGCCATCATGGGGGCCGACGGCGTCACCGCCATAACCGGCCTTTCCGGAGGACCCGTCTTCAAGACGAAGATTTTCACCGCCAGGACTTTCTTCGCCCACGCTCCTTCCGGTTCCATCATGGCCCTGGACTTCGCAAGAGACCTGAACTCAGACGGGAGGGCGGACCTGCTCGTGCCGCAGCAGGGGGGCTACCTGGCGGCGTTCCAGGGCGAAGGCGGCGCGTTCAAGGACGCCAGGGCGATAGGCGCTCCGGGGGAGTCGAAGGTCGTGAGGCACACGAATCCGATATTCGAGACGGACTTCATAAGCCTCAACGCGACGCTTCCTGCACTCGTGGCGGCGGACTTCGACGGCGACGGGCTGAAGGACCTCGTGGCCCTCAAGAAGCCGCATCTCTGGGTCTTCGTCCAGGAGCGCGGTTCAGGCTTCCCCCTGAAGCCGACCGTGTCGATGCAGCTTCCCTTCCTCGAGCGCGGTCCTGCCCGGGCGGAGGCGGACCTGTTCGAGAGCAAGATTGTGAGGGTCGAGGACGTGAACCGGGACGGGCTCTGCGACCTCATATACTCGAGCACCCACGGGCGGATCGGCATCTTCAGCTCGATTGCGACATCCTACGCCCTGTTCCTCGGGAGGAAGAAGGCGTTCTACCCCGAGATGCCGGACAGGATTATCCAAATTCCAGGGGTCGCCCTCGCGCCCGATTTGGTGGACTACGACGGGGACGGGGACGTCGACCTCCTCCTCGCCTCGGTACGCACCGACCTCTTCCAGGGCGTCAAGACCGCCCTGATTGAGGAGATCGGCGTCACGTACTTCATGTTCCGCTGCGAGGGGGGGCTCTGGGAACCGTCTCCGGCCTTCGAGGAAAAGGTTTCGTTCCCGACCTCCATGATAGACAAGGGGGAATTCGCGCCGCGGGCGCTCTTCTCGGGCGACTTCAACGGCGACCGCCTCAGGGACAAGGTGGAAGTGAAGGACGGGGACAGAATGCTGTTCTTCGCGGGCATGCAGGAGGACGGCGAATGGTCCTTCTCAGGGAAGCATTTCGCCGAGGTCAAGGCCGACGTCTCGGCGGACCTCGACGTCTTCGACCTCAACCTCGACGGCGTGTCGGACGTGGTCTTCTACCACAGGGACAGGATTAGCCTCGTGATGTCCAAGAGATGAAACCGGTCAAGGACGATTTAGATTCCCGCGCCGGGGCCGCGCGCCGGCCTGCGGGGCGCCGGGCATGCGTGTGCGCCGTGCTTCTTGCGGCGGGGCTGGCCGCTGCGGCGGCTGCACCCGCTTCGCAGGCGGAGGATTTCAAGCCCTCCTTCAGGTCGACCTCCCTCCGCGTCGGGGGGAAGGTGGACAGGAGGGTGGTGTACGACTTCGACGGCGACGGTCTCCAGGACCTCGCCCTGTTCCGCGGCAGGCTCCTGCTCCTGTTCCTGCAGAAGAAGGGCGAGGGGTTCGGCAGGTGGCCGGACCAGGCATTCACGGTCTGGCGCAACGCGGTCATGTGCGATTTCGCCCGTCTCAGGCGCAGCCCCGGAGTCTCCCTTGTCATGGCTTCGGAGTCGGGCGTGTTCTTCCACAGATTCGAGGGGCGGGGGTTTTCGAAGGAAGCGGTCCCGCTCGTGGAAGTCCGCACCGCGCTGGGCTATCCGGGCGAGTCCGACCTCCACTGCAGGAAATTCGTCTTCGACGTGGACGGGGACGGTTCGGACGAGATTGTGGTCCCGGTTGAAAAAGCCTACGCGGTGTTCAGGCAGGACGAGGCCGGGGCGCTCTCGCGCATGGCGACGCTGCCCTGCGCGCCCAGGGTCACCGGCAGGCACCCCGGCGCGGGCGTGCTGGGCGACCTGAGCCTCACGGCGAAGTACCCCGTGCCGGTCTGCGGCGACTGGGACGGCGACGGCAAGGCGGATTTCGTGGTTCGCAACCACGGTAACCTGTGGGTGTACCTGCAGCGGGGCAAGGGGATGTTCCTGTCGAACCCGGACACGGCGGTGGACACGTCGTTCAAGCAGCCCTCGGGGAAGAAGTCGGGCAGGCTGTCCTTCGGTTTCGAAACGCCCGTGATGATTGCCGACCTCAACGGAGACGGGATTCTGGACCTCGTCAAGCACATGTCGACAGAGGGCATGACGACCGTCTTCCTGAGGAAGAAGGGCCTGAAGGGGCTCGATGATCCGAGCCTCGTCGTCAGGGTGGACGGCTGGCCGCTCGGGTCGTTTTCCCCGGATCTCGACGGGGACGGCATGCCGGACCTCGTCGTCGGGCACGTGAACAAGATAGGCGTGCTCGGCGCGATAAAGATTTTCCTCACGAAATCCGTCTCAATCCACGCTGCATTCTTCATGAACCGCAAGGGGTTCTCCGCCGAGCCCGACAGGACGATGACGGTGGACGCGTCCCTGAGATTCGCGACCACGGCCGAGGGCTTCCGCCTGGGCACGACGGCCCTCGTAAACTTCGACGGCGACTTCGACGGCGACGGCAGGCGTGATTTGCTCGTGAAAACCGGCTTCATGAGGCTCGAAATCTACAGGGGGGAGGAGGAGGGGGTCTTCGACCGCAAGCCGTTCGCTGCGGTCGAAATCCCCGACAGCGAGGCATGCATGTGGGCGTTCCCGGAGGTCGTCGACCTGAACCGGGACGGCGTGTCCGACATACTCGTCCATTACCGGGACTGGGAGGAGAAGATGGACGCGGTCCACCTGCTCCTTTCGACCGGGGGGAGGCCGAGGTGAAGGGACGCGGAAGCAGGGGCATTGCGCTCGTGCTGGCTGTCCTTGTGCTGGCCATCCTCATAGTCGTCGTTCTCGAACTCGTGTACACGGCCCGGGTGGAGGAGGCTCTGGCGCGCAACCAGAGCGAGGGGCGCCAGGCCGAGATGGCGGCCGACGCGGCCGTGGAGCTCGCAAAGGCTCTTCTGGAGCCGCGGAAGGCCGCCGGGACGGAAGCCGCGGCCGCGCCTGCCGCGCCGGGCGCGGCGGAGACGCTGGACACGCCGGACTCGCGCTGGGCGGGCAGGCGGAGCGGCATCAAGCTCGGCGAGGCGGACGTCGAGATGGAGATAACCGACGAGTCCTCTAAGTTCAACCTGCGCCTGCTCCTGTCGGAGAACGAGGCGGTGAAGAAGTGGGCGGAGGATGTGCTTCTCAGAATCGTCAAATCCGCAAGGACTCGGTCGGAGGAAGAGGAAGAGGAGGAAATCGAACCGGAGAAGATTGTCGAGCGCATAGTGGCATGGGCGAGGAAGGGCGAGACCGGGTCCGAATCCGGCGTCAGCGGCATCAAGGCCGGCGAGGACGAGAGCCGGTTCAGGCTCCTCGGCATCGCGGAACTCGCTTTCCTGGAGGGAATCACGCCGAGGATGCTCTTCGGGGAGGATAAGACGGCGGAAGACCTCGAGAAGGAGAGGAAGGAGAGGGAAGAGGAGCTCTCCAAGGACGATGACGAGCTGACCGCGGAGGACGAGGAGGAGACGAAAGAGGACATTCCCCTGGCGGACGTCCTCACGGTGTTCGGCGACGGCAGGGTCAACATCAACACCGCGTGCAAGGAAGTAATCATGGCCCTGCACGAGGGGATAACCGACGAGGTGGCCGAGAAGATAATCAGCCACAGGGAAGCCGTGCCGGGCGCGCAGGGCGGTTCGGAGACGCCGCCGGCGCAGAATCCCCCGCCCGCCCCTGGTGCATCTCCCGATCCGACCGCAGAGAAGTGGTTCCAGACCGTGGCGGAGCTCCGGACAGTCGAGGGGATGGTGGACTCCCAGAAGCAGCTGGACGTCCTGGGCGACCTGCTGCGGCTGACGGGCAAGGCTCCGGCGCAGGGAAAGGACGCCGTCGAGGACTACGCGGACGCGCCGCTGGCGGTGAAGGGGCAGTTCTTCAGGGCGGTGTTCTGGATAAAGTGCGGCAGGGTGTTCCGCACCTACACGGCAATCCTCAAGAGGAGGTCCGACGGCGGAGCGGCCGTGATGCAGAGGGCCGAAGGCATGCAGTGAGGCGGCGGGCCGGAGCCGCGGGGAGGCGCGGAGCAGGCGGAGCGTGGATTATCCCCCGTGCCGGAGGGGACGCCTGAAGCCCGGATGCGGCCCGCGAAGACCTGTCAGAGGTGTGGGTGGAGCTGGACGGAATCGAAACCGTTGCCGTGTGCGCGCCCAACTGGGTCGGGGACGTGGTGATGGCGACTCCGGCATTCCGGGCGATAAGGCGCGCCCTGCCCGCCGCGCGAATCGCCCTCGTTGTGCGGTCCTACGCCGCCGGCGTGCTCCACGGCGCTCCGTGGTTCGACAGCGTGGTGGAGGTCCGGGGCAATCCGCGGAGCATCTCCGCCGTTATCGGGACCGCGAAGGCCCTTAGGCGCTCCCCGGCCGACCTGGCAGTCGTCATGCCCAACTCGTTCCGCTCGGCGCTTGCGGCATGGCTCGGGGGGGCGAAATACAGGATAGGGTACAGCCGGGACATGCGCTCGACGCTGCTCACCCACGCGGTGGAGAGGCCGGAAGAGAGCGGCCGGTTCAAGCCCGTGTACATGGCCGATTACTACCTCGGTTTGCTCGCCGGGATTGGAATCCCAGCGGATTCCAGGCGGCCCGAGCTATTCGTCACCGCAGGCGAGGAGGGCGCCTGGCGGGCCCTCAGGGGCAGGATGGGCTTCGCCGCCGGTGATCGGATTGCGGCCGTGAACCCGGGGGCGGCGTGGGGCTCGTCGAAGTGCTGGCCTCCGGCCAGGTTCGCCGCGGCAGCCGACCTGATTGCCGGCAGGCTCGGCGCCCGCATAATCGTCCTTGCCGGGCCGGGCGAGGAGGCCGTGCAGGAGGCAATAGTGTCGGCGATGAGGGCCCCCGCCGCGGCTCCGAAGCCCGCCGAGGTCCCCCTGGGCGTGCTGAAGCCCCTGGTCAGGGACCTCTCCCTGCTCCTTACGAACGACACGGGCCCGAGGCACTTCGCGAACGCATTCTCGGTCCCCTCCGTGGTGGTGATGGGGCCGACCGACCCGCGCTACACGCACGACCCGGACG
>JBFZBV010000606.1:0-8665 GCA_041308285.1 Planctomycetota bacterium
TCTCGATTGGCGCCGAGTACAGGTTCAAGTGGTACGACTTCGAGGGCGCGTTCAACGACATCGACAACACGAGCCACGACGCCGGAGTCGAGGCGAAGATGGAGATCTCTCCGAAGATTGAACTCATGGCCACCTATACCTTCGGCCTTGTGGACTACCGCCGCAATGTCCTGGGCGACAACCGGAGCCACGCCTTGACCGCCGGAATCGGCGGGCTCCTGACCCCCAGAATCAGGGCCATGCTCAAGGCCGGATACATGTACCAGACGATTTCCGGCGGCGGCGGCGATGCGGCCTACAAGGGCTTCATCGGGATGCTCACGGTCTCCTGGACGCCCACCGAGAACCTCAAGACCGACCTGACGTACGTGAGGGCCATCGAGATATCCCAGTTCCGCAGCTACCAGGTCGTCGACAGGGTCGAGGCGAGGATTTCGCAGCACTTCGGACCCAAGTTCTCGGTGGAGATTTACGGGAACCTCGAAATCACCGACCCGGCCGACAGGCCCGGGGCGCCGTCCTACCAGGACGAGCTGTTCCTGCGCCTCTCGGCGGGGGCGCACGCGGAGTACAGGGCCCAGGACTGGCTGGCCGTCGGGCTGTGGTTCGAGTGGCAGACGAGGATTACGGATATCCCGGACGAGGATTTCACCGCAGTGAGGGCCGGGCTGCACCTCACTTTCTACCTGTGACCCCGGCGCATGCCGCTTTGAAATGCCGGAGCCGGATAGTAGAATCTCCGGCGGCCGGCATCCGGCGGCGCTCGCTTTGGACGTCCAATCCATGATTGAGAAAACCGTGGAGCAGAAAATCCTCCCCCCCGAAGGGGCGGAAGCCCAGCAGGAGAGCGGGGAGGTCTCGCTCAAGGACTACATGAGGATTGTCCTCAAGCACCTCTGGGTAATCTGCGCCTTCTTCGTCGTTGTGGTGACCGCGGTCACGATACACACCTTCAGGCTCAAGCCCGTGTTCCGCGCCACCGCGAGAATCAACATCAGGAGGGAGAGCCCCTCGGTCAACAAGATCCAGGACCTCTGGAACTTCTACGCCACGCAGCGCGAGTACATGGAGACCCAGTACAAGCTCATAGCTTCGAAGCACATCGCCCAGAGGGCGTTCGACAAGCTGCCCGATTCCGAGAAGGATTCCTTCAAGGGCGACAAGCCCGTCGAGGCCTTCCTCTCGGGCCTCGTCGTCGAGCCCATCAAGGACACGTTCCTGGTCGACGTGAGCTACGAGGGGTCCGATCCGAAGAAGATCGCCTCCTGGGTCAACCGCATCGTCCAGGAGTACATCGACTACCACAACATGCAGAAGACCGCGTCGTCGATTGAGGTGGAGAAGAAGATATCCGACGAGATGCCCAAGATTGAGAAGAAGCTCAGGGACTCGGAGGGCGAGCTTCTCAAGTTCCAGGAGGAGAACGAGATTCTCTCTTTCGACGACGAGAAGGAAATCCTCTACCAGAACCTCGCGGAGTACGAGAGCGCCCTCAGGGCGATTATCAGGGAACGGATTGACATCGAGGTGCAGTTCAACACAATCGAAAAGGCCAAGAAGGACAAAATCCCCCTCGACCTCGTGCCGGAAGTCCAGGCCAACAAGCTCCTCCAGCAGCTCAAAATCGACATATCGAGGATGGAGCAGGAGTACCTCGTGCACAAGGAGAGGTACAGCCTGGAACTTCCCAGGGTCAAGGTGGTCAAGGAGAAGATGGAGCTCCTCCGCAGGCAGTTCGCGGAGGAGGTCGGGAACGTGGTCGGCGAGATATCCGAGCGCTTCCGCGAGATACACACCAGGGAGTCGATGCTCGCCGAGCAGCGCGACGCGGTCCGGGCGCAGATTCGGACCCTCCAGCCGAAGCAGGCTCGCTACCTCCAGCTCTCCGAGACCGTGAAGCAGAACCGCAAGATCTACAACGACTATTCGGAGCACTCGAAGCAGCTTACCGTCGCTACGAGCGTGAACCTGAACGAAATCAGCCTCGTGGACCCCGCCGACCCCCCGACGGCCCCGGTCAAGCCCAACAGGCTCCTCAACGTGACCATGGCCGTCCTCGTGGGCCTCCTCGGCGGTATCGGACTCGCCTTCTTCCTGGAGTACATCGACGACTCGGTCAAGGGGCCCGAGGACGTGGAGCGGTATCTCCGCACGCCCCTGCTCGGAGTGGTCCCGAGGTTCGGCCGGGGCTCCGACGACAAGAGCAGGGACCTCGTTTCCATCCGCGAGCCCAAATCCACGATATCCGAGATGTTCAGATCCGCGAGGACAGGCATCCTGTTCTCATCCGCGCGCGGAGAGCCCAGGTCGCTCCTAATCTGGAGCGTGGGCGCAGGCGAAGGCAAGACCATGGTCGCAGTCAACCTCGGAGTCACCATGGCCCAGTCGAAGAGCCGCACCCTGGTCATTGACGCCGACCTTAGGAGGCCCAGGCTCCACAAGTCGTTCGACATGGAGAACGTCGCCGGCCTGTCGACATACCTGACCGGGCAGGGGGAGCTGGAAGGCCTGCTGAAGAAGACGGAAATCGAGAACCTCTTCATCCTGCCGGCAGGGCCCTCCCCGCCGGACCCGTCCGAGCTGCTCGGCTCCGAGAAGATGAGGAGCCTGGTCCCCTTGCTCCTCGAGCGCTTCGACAGGATAATCATCGACTCCGCCCCCGCCATGGTGGTGACGGACGCCGCGCTCCTTGCCAACCTCGTCGACGGCATCATACAGGTCATAGCCGCGTCGAAGGTGAGCCGCAAGCTCCTCCAGCACGGCATCGAGCAGATGACGAAGGTCGGCGGAGCGATCCTGGGAGCCATCCTGAACAAGCTCAAGGCCCAGAAGGGCGGATACTACTACTCGGGCTACTACTACACGGGCTACTACGGCGGTTCCAAGGACAAGAACAAGACCTAGCCCGGAACCGGGACCCGCCCGGGGCCCGGCAGGGGCGATTCGGGGGATGCATGGACGCAGGCCTCATTGCATACAGGGCGGACGCGGCGCTGGACGCGGCGCTCAAGGTCCTGATGGGCCTCATGCTGGCGGTCTTCCCCCTAATCTACGGGTGGGCCCCGGTCGATGCGGGCGGCGACACGACGGTGAGCCAGTCCTTCGCAGTGGCGGCCTTCGAGGTCTGCGCCGGGGTCATGGCTGCCGTCATGGGGTTCAGGCTCTGGTTCGAACGGCGCAATCCGCAGCGGATTCAGGGTAGCGGGAGCGCGAACGCGGTCCTGGCGGCCGCGGCCGTCTTCATGGCCCTGTGCGCCCTGCAATTCCTGCCCCTCCCGCCGTTCCTGCACGCCTTCGTGACGCCCGAGGGGGCGAGACTGCTGGACAAGTTCGACGCTTTTACCCCTTCGGGCGCGAGACCGGCCACGCTCGTCCCCCGTGCGACGATGGTGGCCTTCCTCAAGATTGCCGCGTTCTTCATCGTGTTCTTCGCTGCGGCGAGGATGCCCCGCAAGCGCGGCGACATAAGCCTCTTCCTGGGAGCCGTGACCGTCATCGGGGGAGTGATTGCCTTCCTGGGCCTGCTCAAGTTCTTCGCGGGCTCGTCCCTGCCCTTCCTCTTCCCGGAAGGCGGCGCGGCCGGAAGAGCCTCGGGCCCCTTCATCAACCCCAATCATTTCGCGGGCTACCTCGAGATATGCCTCCCCCTTTCGATGGGGCTGTTCCTCATCTCGGGGCCGGGCCCGAAGCTCGAGGGGTTCTATCCGGCGTCAATCGTCGAGTACATCAGGCTCCAGGGGTCGAAGAAGGCGCTCGTGGGGCTCGCGTCCCTCCTCATGGCGTGCGGGATTCTCGCTTCGCTCTCCAGGCTCGGGATTTTTTCGCTGCTCTTCTCGCTCTTCGTCTTCTTCTTCGTGCTGTTCAGGGGCAGGCGGGGCAAGCTCGCCCTCGGGCTCGTGGTCTTCGCCTCCTTCGCCGCGCTTCTCTGCTCAAGCATCTACGTCGGCCTCGACCCGATGCTGGAGAGGTACTCCCTCCTCGAGGATGCCGGCGTCAACAGGCTCGACGCGTGGAAGATGGGGGCAAGGATTGCCGCCGACTTCCCGCTGACCGGCACGGGAATAGGGACCTTCAGGCACATCTCCCCTCTTTACCAGCCTCCAGCCCTCAAAGGCGGCTTTCACCAGGCCCACAACGACTACATCAACATCGCGTCCGACGCAGGGCTTCCCGCGCTGGCGGCCGTCCTCATATTCCTCGTCCTATGGGTAAGGACGCTCCTTTCGGTCGCCGCGCAGCAGGGGAGGTTCAGACCCGTGGCCGCCGCCGCGTTCGTCGCCTCCGTCTCGGCGATGGCCGTCCACAGCATCGGGGATTTCAATCTGCAGGTCGCGTCCAACGGCCTGCTGACAGCGGCCGTGCTCGGCATGGGCACGTCCCTCGGCAGGGTGGCTCAGGCGGATTCGGGAGGGTCGGGCTCATGGATTTCGTCGTGAACGCCGCGCTCGGCATGGTCCTCGCCGCAGTCGGCGTCTTCCTGGCCGTCGCCGCCTCGGTCGAGAGGGCACGGCAGGCGGTCGTCGCCAGGGCCGGCGAAGCCTACGAGGAATACAAGAAGGGTCCGTCGGACTCGGACGCGGTCGAGGAAGCCCTCGGGAAGGCCCTGGCCGCCGACTCCGAAAGCGCCGACGCCGGTTTCATGCTGGGCAGGGTCCTGATCCTGAAGGGGGACGTCAAGGGCGCCGAATCCGCCATGGAAGCCTCTCTGAGAGCCAATCCGTTCAACGGCGCCGCCCACTACTGGTTCGCCCGCGTCCTGAGCGAGCAGGGCGCCACCGGCCCGGCGGCCGCCGAAATGAAGCTCGCCGCCGTGCTCGCCGGGAACCAGCCGGACTACATGTACCGGATAGGCTACTACTTCTTCACGAGGTGGAAGAAGACCGGGGATCTCGTGGATCTGGAGGACTCCCTCCGCTTCTTCCGCAAATCCTCCGAACTCGACCTCGAAAGGCTCTACAGGATTTTCGACATCCTCAGGGAATTCGCCATCCACTACGACACGCTCGCGAACGTGATTCCCGACTCCGACGACGCCCATTTCAAGGCGGCCAGGTACTTCGGGTTCTCCATGGGCATGTGGCTCTTCTCCCTGAAAGAGATGGAGAAGGCCAGGGGCATGTACGGCCGCAATCCCGAGTTCCCCTACGTCTACGGCCTCGCCCTGCTCCACAACGGCCGCGTCTCCGATTCCAGGAAGCACCTGCTCGAGGGCATCGACGCGCTGGGCGGATCGGAGAAGCACATCCTCGAGCTCGAGATTCACTACCGCGCCGCGCAGCAGCCCGCCGAGGCCGCGGCGGTCTACCGCGAGCTCGCCGCCCTCTACCCCCAGAGCCCCGCCCCGAGCGTGAACCTCGGCAAGCATCTCCTCGCCGAGGCGCACAGGAAGTACGCCGAAGAGAGCGCCGCCATAGACAAGGAGCGCGACGAGGCGCTGGCCTCCTCGCAGCCCGAGAAACGCGAGTGGATCCGCCAGACGGCCGAGACCAGGAAGAAGAACGCCTTCACCGACCGCTTCGACGCGGTCAGGGTCTTCTTCCGCGAAGCGTGCAGGAAGACCCCGGACACCACGCTGTGCTACCTCCTCGCGGACCTCGAGAACAACCTGTCCAACCCGTCACAGGCGGAGCACTGGATTCGCAGGGCGATTGAGATAGATTCGTCCTGGATCGGGGGGTGGTACTGGTACATCTCCCTCCTCATAAGGCAGGAGCGCTTCGACGACGCCCTCGCGCGGACAGCCGAGGCGCTGGAAAGGTTCCCCGGGGACCAGCGGCTCCGGCAGTTGAAGGATTCCACCCTGGACATGAAAATCCGCTCTTCGAAGAAGGAATGACCCCGCCGCGGCTGGCGCTCCCGAGGCGTCCCGCGCGGAGTCCCCGGCCGGATGACCCTGCGGCATTCCCCGCCGCCCGCCTGCGGTTCCCGCCCCCCTTGGGATTGCGGATTTCGAGGAGACGACCTTGCCCGGAAGAACGCCGAGGAAACCGGCCCGCGACCGCCTGATTCGCATTCGCGGCGCCTGCGAGCACAACCTGAAGAACGTCGACCTCGACCTGCCCAGGGAGAAATTCATCGTCATCACGGGCGTGTCCGGATCCGGCAAGTCCACCCTTGCCTTCGACACCATCTACGCGGAAGGCCAGCGCCGCTACATGGAAAGCCTCTCCTCCTACGCCAGGCAGTTCCTCGAGCAGATGCACAAGCCCGCCGTCGAGTCGATATCCGGCCTGCCCCCGACAATCTCCATCGAGCAGAGGAAGTCCTCCGCGAATCCGCGGTCCACCGTGGCGACCATCACCGAGATATCCGACTACATGCGGCTCCTCTGGGCGAGGATAGGCGTCCCCCACTGCCCTTCGTGCGGCCGCGAGGTCGAACGCCAGACTCCCGGCCAGATTGCGCGCGCGGTGGCCGCAATCCCCGCCGGCGGCACGGCCTTCGTGCTCGCGCCCGTCGTCGAAGGCAGGAAAGGCGAGCACAGGGACGTGTTCGAGGGGCTGTCCCGGGACGGCCTGGTCCGCGCAAGGGTCGACGGCAGGATTGTCAGGCTGTCCCCGGCTCCGGCCCTGGACAGGAACACGAGGCACGACATAGCCGCGGTGGTGGACAGGATTGAGACCGGCGCGGCGGGACCGCCCTCGAGGCTGTCCGAATCCATCGAGACGGCCCTGCGCCTCGGCAGGGGAAGGATGATTGCCGCGGTCGAGAGGGACGGCGCGTGGACCGACAGCCACTTCAGCGAAATCCTCGCGTGCGCGAAGTGCGGCGTCGGAATCCCGGAACCCGAGCCGAGGATGTTCTCGTTCAACAGCCCCTACGGCGCCTGCCCGGAATGCGGCGGCCTGGGCACGAGGATGGAAATCGACCCCGACCTGCTGGTCCCGGACCCCTCGGTATCCATCGCGCGCGGAGCCGTCCCGGCGCTATCCAGGGGCGCCGGATCGGGGGCCTTCCTCGAGAGGGCCGTGAGGATGCTTTCCTCCCTGCACGGCGTGGACGTCGACGCCCCGTTCTCGGCTCTCCCATCCGGCCACGCCGGAATCGTGCTCCGCGGATCGGACGTCCCCGGAGGGTTCGAGGGCGTCATCCCGCATCTCATGGACAGGTTCGAACGGACGCAGAGCGAGTACGTGAAGAGGAAGATACTCGAGTGCATGAGCGAGCTCCCCTGCCCGGCCTGCGGCGGGGCGCGGCTCGCCCCCGTCGCCCTGGCCGTCACCGTGAAGAAGCTCCGAATCGACCGGGTCTCGGCGATGAGCGTGGCGGAGGCGTCGGCCTTCTTCTCGTCCCTCAAACCCGCCGGGGAGAGCGCCGGAATCGCAAGGCCCGTGCTGAAGGAAATCCGCGCGAGGCTCGGATTCCTGCTGAACGTGGGCCTCGGATACCTGACGCTCGACCGGCGCGCCGGAACCCTCTCGGGGGGAGAGGCGCAGAGGATTAGGCTCGCCTCCCAGGTCGGATCCGCCCTCGTAGGCGTGTGCTACGTCCTGGACGAGCCCACAATCGGCCTGCACCACAGGGACAACGCCCGGCTCCTCGAGACCCTCAAGGCGCTGAGGGACCTCGACAACACGGTCATCGTCGTCGAGCACGACATGGACACGGTGATGGCGGCCGATTACGTCGTGGACATCGGCCCAGGCCCGGGCGCGGACGGCGGGAACGTCGTCGAACAGGGCGGTCCGAAGGAAATCGCGGCGTCCGGGACGTCCGTCACCGCGAGATTCATGAGGGGAGAGGAGCGCATCCGCATCCCGCCAAGGAGGAGGCCCGTCGACCCCAGGCGCTGCGTGGAGGTCCTGGGCGCGTCGGAGAACAACCTGAAGCGCATAGACGCGAGATTCCCGCTGGGCGTGCTGGTCTGCGTGACCGGCGTATCCGGATCGGGCAAGAGCAGCCTCGTGACTGAGACTCTCCTGAAGGCCCTGCGGCGGAAAATCCAAGGGTCGCGCGACAAGCCCGGCAGGCACGAGGGGCTCAGGGGGGCGAAGGCCGTGCGGAAGGTCGTTGAAATCGACCAGTCCCCGATAGGCAGGACCTCCCGGTCCAATCCGGCCACCTACACCGGATGCTTCGGCGAGATAAGGCGGCTGTTCGCCATGACCCGTGAGGCGAAGGCCCGGGGCTTCGGCCCGGGGAGGTTCAGCTTCAACAGGCCCGGCGGCAGGTGCCCGGCCTGCGAAGGCCACGGCACCCGCACAATCGAGATGCACTTCCTCCCTGACGTCACCGTCGAATGCGCCGAGTGCAGGGGGCAGAGGTACGAGGAGCAGACGCTGTCCGTGCGCTACAGGGGGCTCAACATCGCCCAGGTGCTGGCCATGCCCGTGTCCGATGCGATGGGCTTCTTCTCGAATTTCCCGGCGCTCGTGAGGATGCTCACCACCCTCGAGGAAGTGGGGATGGGGTACGTGAAGCTCGGCCAGCCCAGCCCGACCCTCTCGGGCGGAGAAGCCCAGAGGGTGAAGCTGTCGACCGAGCTCGCACGGCCCCACTCGGGCGGGGCCCTGTACGTCCTGGACGAGCCCACCACGGGGCTCCATCTCTCCGACATATCGAAGCTCCTCGACGTCCTCCAGCGCCTCTGCGACCTCGGCAACTCCGTGGTCGTAATCGAGCACAACCTCGACGTCATCAAGACCGCGGACCACGTCATCGACCT
>JBFZBV010000607.1:0-4945 GCA_041308285.1 Planctomycetota bacterium
GCCGTCGCCCTTCAATCTCGCGTCGTACTGGCCGTCGTTGTACTGGCGGACGAGGCCTTCGTAGAGGAGCATCTCGCTGCGATTGCCGCCCTCCTCTTCCCTGAGGAATTGGGCCCAGTACATGTCCGCGAGCGCGGCCCGCGCCTCGGGATTGTTCCGCTCGAATCCCAATGCCTCCTGGAACGCCCCTTGCGCGGCCGCGAACAGGCGGACCACCTCGTCCTTCAGGGCCTTCGCCTTGTCCTGGACGTCCCAGAAGTCCTGCTTCTTCTCCGTAGGCCAGTGAGGCTTGAGTTCTTTCTCCTTCTCCCCCGCCTCTTTCTCGAACACCTTCAGGGCCGCCCGGCCCTTCTCCATCTTCCCGGCAAGGACCCTCCCCTCGGCCACCTTGGCGAGGGCCCGTTCGCGGTTTCGTTCCCGTTCCTTCTCGCCGTCGAGGTACTTCTGGACCTCGACGTGGAGTTCCTTGGCCGTGGCGTAGCGGTCCTTCTTCTCCCTGGCCATTGCTTTCATGACAATCTCGTCGAGCTCGCGCGGCACGGGCTCGGGCATGAACCTGGAGTGTTCAGTGTCAAGCGTCGAGCGTTCAGAAGGCTCCTCCTGCTTCTCTACGCTTGACACTCTACACTCCACACTCCCAGCCGCTCTTGCATTGCCCATCTCCGTAATCCTGTCCGACGGCAGCTCGGGTCCGCCCGAGAGGACCTTGGTGATGATCCTGACGCGGCTCTCCCCCTCGAACGGGGGCCGGAACGTCAGGATTTCGTAGAGGATAGCGCCAAGCGAATAGATGTCCGACCTGTCGTCGATCTCCTCGTTGTTCCCCTGGGCTTGCTCGGGGGACATGTAAGACGGCGTGCCCAGAACCTGCCCCTCCATGGTCAGCATGGGCTGACTTTCTCGACCCTGATCTACATGATCTGATTTCTGATCATGTTGATCAGATTCGCGCGCAGCGCGATTTGGCGAATCAGGGTGCAGAGAAAGAGCCGCGGCATCAGATTTGACGGGTGCAACGTGTGCAGCATCAGGAGTATCAGTCTCCGCCGAAGCTCCTGCCCCGGTCGTCGAAAGCGAAGGCGGATCAGGAGAATCAGGCACTCTTACTATTTTAGCGAGTCCCCAGTCCACCACGTACACTTCGCCGTATCCGCCGACCATGACGTTGGCGGGCTTGAGGTCGCGGTGTATCACCCCGTGGTCGTGGGCGTAGGCGACCGCCAGGCACACGTCCTGGAAAATGCGCAGCAGCCTCGGCCGGGTGAATTCCCTGCGGGGATCCTTTTTCCCCTGATTAACCTGATCCACCTTCGCCTTCGGCTTCGGCGGGCACTGATTAGCCTGATTCGAATCAGGAGAATCAGTTTGCCGCGGAGCGGCATCAGGAGAATCAGGCTCGAAGAAACCTTTTTCCACCGCGGCGATAATCTGCCCCAGGTCGCGGCCCGTAATCTTCGCCATGACGAAGTACGGCACGCTTCCGCACTTCGCTTTCCGCATCCCCACGTCGAAGACCGGCACGATGTTCGGGTGCGTCAGCCGCCCGGCAATCCGGCCCTCGCGCAGGAACCTGCCCGCGGCGTCTTCGGAGTATTCGCCCTCGTGCATCTCCTTGATGGCCACCTCGCGGCCGAGCACGCGGTCCTTCCCGGCCAGAACGCGGCCGAGGCCTCCTCTGCCGAGTTCCTCGGCCGTATCGTACCGCCCAGGGCCCGGCGCCGGGGACCCGCCGCTTTCCGACTTCTCCTCGAATTCCCGCAGTATGAGAGCGGATCCGCAGGACCGGCAGACCCCGGGCACGAGCGGCTGTTCGGCCGGGCGGGTTTCCCTGCACGCCGTGCAGTAGGCCAGTTTGGACGGCATCAAGGATATGAGCTTTCTCACCTGCTCCGTGCTGCATATCCCGTCCCTAATCAGCATGCGGCCGAGGGGCACGCCGCCCGCTTCGTACGCTTTCCGGGCGACGTCCGGCAGTGTGGCGGAGTCGATTAAACGCTCCTTCAATGCCAGGCTTATCATGACGACGTTCTCTTCCGCGTACGTCGGATGCCCTTCGGAAAGAGCATTTGCGGACGCGGAAGGCTCGATCTCCAGGAGCATCATAGACAGGAGGCTTCCAGCCGGCAGGGCTTCCATAATCCGCGCCCTGGCATGCGATTCCGACAGAAGCGCCTTGAGGCATTCCTTCGGCCCCCCCAGCCTGGACTCCCAGGCTTCGACCAGGACCGCCAGGTTCATCCTTGCCGCAGGTTCCAGCCCGCCTGCCGTGTCCAGGATGGATCGCAGGCTCTTCTCCCGGTCCCAGGCCCACTGATCCCCGCACTCCGCAAGCCGGTCCGCGCCGACGAAGTTCATCTGGAACGCCAGTATCGCGTACAGGAGATCCGATTCAGCGGACATCTCTCATCGCCGTCCTATAAGGTTCGGGAAGGAGAGCATAACAGCGCGGGCGAAGGCGATTCAAGCCGAAGCAGGCGCGATGCGAGGATGCCGAGAGGCCGGAAAAATGCTCGACTCCGCCCGGGACATCGAACCTGAAAACGCCAAGACAGCTGGGATCTTCGTTCCGTCCTCCCTATTCGAACTTCTCTTCGACGAGCAGGATGTCTTTCCCGCTGACGGCCAGGTAATGGAGGCTGTCGGGCGAATCGAATACCGGCCGCCCCTCCCCTATGGTGAAGACCGCGTCGTATCGCTTCCCCTCTTCGCCGTCCACCACGACGAACCACTTCTTCTCGGATCCGGCTATGAACGCAATCCTTCTGCCGTCCGGCCCGAAAGCGAGCCTGTTGATGTTGTCGTACTTCCTGCTTTCCTTCCCGTCGGCCACTACGACTATCTTGTTCCCGGCGACTGCCGCGTAGGCAATCCTCCCGCCCGCCGGCGCGACCACGGGCGAATCCTCGAGGATGCCGTCGCAGCGCGGCCCTTCGTTCTCGTCCACGACGACGAGATGGCGCTTCCCGTCCATGGCCGTGTAGGCGATTCCCGCCCCGCCGCGCAAGAACCTCATGCTCCCTTTGCCGAGCTTGTCGTAGGCCTTCATCTCCCTGCCGTCCAGGACGACGAACCACTTCCCTGCAATCGAAGCCCCGTATGCAATCCGTAATCCGTCGCCGCTCATCACGACCGGGTCCTGCTGGATCGACCTGTAGGGCTTCCCTTTTTTCCCGTCCAGTACGACGAGCCACTCCTGGCCCGTCCTTGCGGCGTATGCAACGTGCAGGCCGTCGAGGCTGAAGACGGGCGCGCCGAGCATGACGCCGTCGAAGCACTCCCCTTCTTCCTCGTCCACGACCATGCGCCATTTGCCGTCCTTCTCCGCCGCGTACGCTACCCGCCTGCCTTCAGGGCCGAAGGCCAGCGACTTCTGCCCGATCGCGCCGTATGCCTTGCCCTCCTTGCCGTCCACGACGACGAACTGGGTCTCGCCTCGAACCGCCGCCCAGGCTGCGCGCTTGCCGTCGGGACTGAAGATTGGGGATCCGACGGTGATTCCGTCGTATTCGCCATGTTCCTTCCCGTCGAGGACGATTGTCCATTTCTCGCCGGACCGGGCCGCGTAGGCCATCCGTTCCCCGTCGGGACTGAATATCGGGCCTTCCTGAGACAGGTCGCGATACGACTTGCCGGCGGCTCCGTCGACCATCATCGCCCACTCGTTCCCCAGTCTGCACGCGGCGGCGACGTGCTTTCCGCCCGGGCTCATTCGAAGGCATTTCACGGCTATCGCATCGCACGGCTTCCATTCGGTTCCGTCGGCGACTACGACCCATTTGCCGCCCTTTTTGGCCGCGTATACGACCCGCTTGCCGTCGGGAGACAGTTTGAGGGTGTCCATCCCCAAATCGTCGTACGCCTCGCCCTTCCGGCCGTCGACGGTCGCGCACCACTTGGACCCCTTGCGCTCGAAGTACGCCGCATGACGGTTGTCCCCGCTCACAACGACCGACTTGGCCATCCAGGAGGAAGGCTCGACGGTCGCCATCTTTTTCTCGGTGGATTTCCTCTCTGCGGCCCCGCCGCCCGTGCCCTGTTTTCCCGCCGCCTGATGCTCCTGGTACCACTTCTGCCATTTCGCGTAGTCCGATCCGAAGTCCTCCCGGGTGATTCTTTTGAGCGACGACGCCGCGGATTCGCGCACTTCCTTGTGCTCGTCCTTCGTGGCGGCCAGGAGCCGGTCCAGCGCCTTGACGCTCCCGAGCTGTCCCAGCGCGGCGGCGGCGTCCGACCTGACGCGCCAGTCCCTGTCTTTCAGGGCTTCAATCAGTGGTTCGAGGGCTTTCTTGTCGCCGATACCGCCGAGGGCCATTGCGGCGGCGCCTCGGGCTATCGGCCTGTCGTCCTTGAGCAGCCGGGTCAGAGGCCCGATCGCGTCTTCGCCGATCTCCCCGAGGGACTCCGCCGCCTTGATGCACTCCTCATCCGTCCCGTGCTTGACCGTCTGGACCAGGCTCTCAATCTTCGCCCCCTTGTCCGCGCCGCTCCGCTTCTGGTCTTCCAGAGCCTTCTTGCCGCCGTCGGTCCCGCATCCGTGGAACCCCAGGGCGGCCGCAATCGCGACGGCGAGCGCATGTTTCAAGGTCATTCCAGGCCTCTCTTTCCTGCTTGCCTGGCGGACATGGTAGCGAGGCCGGCAGGGGCGGGCAAGGTCATGCCGAAGGCTTGAGGCCTCGGGCTGCCTTGGTTGCCGGGTGTCAGTCACCGGTAATCGGTGCTTTTGCTCTGTCCCGAAACAGAGTGAACCCCAGGGGGTCAAACCTTGATTATTGATTTAAATTCCGGCGCCTCATCGTGCGTCCCACGTTGCGCGTTGCGCTTACCGCATGTCATCGCGAGCGCCCACCCGCGGGGCGGGCGGGCGCTCGCAATAAGAGAGATGAATACCGCACGCACAGCGAGACGGCAGATTCAGATGTAGCCACGGCACTCAGTGCCGTGATCC
>JBFZBV010000608.1:0-7468 GCA_041308285.1 Planctomycetota bacterium
TTTGTTTGACACGGTGCGCGGGCGTGCCTATATTCTTCGCTGGACAGCCCGCAGAGGCCGGCGCGCAGTGAAGCCGGCCCGAGTCCGGCCCGCCCGGGCTGCGGCCGGGACTAGTCAGGAGCCGTCGGCGGAGGCTCGATGCACTTCAAGTTCTGGGGGACCCGCGGGTCCATCCCGACACCTGGGCCCGACACCGTAAAGTACGGCGGCAACACTTCATGCGTCGAGGTCGAGGCCGGCGGGCAGACCCTGATTCTAGACGCCGGCACCGGCATACGCCTCCTGGGGCAGGACATCCTCAAAAGACGGAAGAAGCCCAGGGAGCTGCATCTTCTCATAACGCACACTCACTGGGACCACATCCAGGGCTTCCCATACTTCACCCCGGCTTTCATGAAGGATTTCACCATCAGGATCTACGGCTGCCAGGGCACGGGGAACAAGATTGAGAAGGTCCTGTCCCAGCAGATGGACGACGACTTCTTCCCGCTGAGCTTCATGGAGCTCTCCGCCAGCATGGTGTTCACGGACATCCTCGAGAGTCCGTTCTTCATCGGGGGGGTCCGCGTCGACTTCATATTCCTCAACCACCCGGGGCTTGCGCTGGGCTTTTCCGTGAGCCACGGCGGCAAGAGGCTGGTCTACTGCCCTGACGTGGAGCCCTTCCGGCACAACGTCCTGACCGACGACAGCGACGTGAACATCAACATACGGGACTACGTGGACGATCTCGACAGGAAGCTGTTCGATTTCGTGAAGGGCGCGGACTGCCTGCTCATCGACGGGACCTACACGGAGGAGGAGTACAGGAAGAAGCCGGGGTGGGGGCATTCGAGCTTCCTCGACTCCGTCAGGCTCGCGGCCGAGGCGGGCGTCGGGGTCCTGTATCTGGTGCATCATGATCCGACCCATTCGGACTGCTTCGTCGACGGCATGATGGAGGAGGCGAGGACTCTCGCCGGCAGGCTGCGGAAGGGGCTCGAATGCGAAGGCGGCGTGGAAGGCCTCGCCGTGACGCTTTGACGCTTTCGGAGGTTTCCCATGTCCAAGGGGAAGAGAGGCATCGGGCTGAACAGGCCGTGCATTAAGTGCGGTGCGGAAGTGCCGTCGCTTTTCGTTTCGCCCGTCCAGGAGGGCCTCTGCGGCAAGTGCACGGACGAGGCATTGAAAGTCAGGAAGAAGGACGAGAACCAGAAAGTGCGCGAGGTGACGCTGATTAAGGCGCCGGTCCTCAGGATGATTCTCCTGGTGGCCGCAGGAGCCGCGCTGGGATTCGCAATCGCGGTGCTCCTGGCCTCGGTTGCGCCCTCGGCATGGGAATCGCTCGTTTCCCCCATCCGCGGCATCTTCAAATGACTTCTCCGGACCGCGGGATTCGGCTTCGGGACCGTGCCCCCGGGAATGACCGCCGCTCTCGGGCCTTCCCGCGGGCCCGGGCCCCGTCCCCCTTGGAAGTCGCGCGTAAGTTGGCTGCCGGCCGTCGAATGTCGGATACCGGAGGCGGCGCCGGGGCCGCCGCGCGCGGAGGCTGCTCCGCGGCGGCCCGGGCGGCCCTCGCACTCCTCCTCGCTCTGCTGCCCGCTCCGGCGGGAGGCTCCGCTGCGGAGGAACAGGAGGATTTCGGCGCGCTCGTGGCGGGGCTCGATTCCGCCACGGCCGCCGCAAGGGCCGCCGCGGCCCGGGACCTCTCGGAACTCGGCGATCCCAGGGCCGTGCAGCCGCTCGCCAGGAGGCTGGCCGCGGAGGCCGATTCCGGCGTGGCCGCGGAGATTATCCGGGCGCTCGCCAGGCTCGCCGACAGGCGGGCCCTCCCGCCCCTCGTCGATTTCGTCTCCGCGTCCGGCGACGCGAAGGCGAGGACGACGGCGTGCTTCGCCATTGCCGCCATAGACGCGAAGACCGCCCGGATTATGCTGCTCCAGAGGTTCGGGACCGAGAAGAAGGGCATCGCACGCGAGAGGCTGCTCGAGGCCCTGATGTGCGTCCTGCCGCCCGACCAGGCCCCCGCCGCGGCGGCCAGAATCGCCGCGTCCGACCCGTACGCGGTCGTCCGCCGGAACGCCGTGGAGTTCCTCGCCGCGCATCCCGGCGCCTCGGAAGCCGAGAAAATCCTCATCTCCTCCCTCGGCGCCGGATCGCAGGACCGGAGGGCCTATGCGGCCTGGGCCTTGGGGAGGCTCGAGACCGCGGCGGCCGCCGGCGCCCTTGCCAAGGCGCTGGTCCAGGCGGAAGGGCAGGCCGCGGCCGAAGCGGCCTTCGCCCTCGGGAGCGCCGGCGAGCCTCCCGCCGCGCCGCTGATTCACCTGTGGCAGAGGTCCCCCGGGAACGCGGTGCTGAGGGCCGCGGCCGCCCATGCGCTCGGCGCCTCGAAGGACAGGAAGGCGGTGCAGGTCCTGGCGGCGGGCCTGTCGGATTCGGACTGGCTCGTGAGATTCGCTTCCTCCGGCTCGCTGGCCCTGGCCGGGTCGAAGGAGGCCGCGGAAGCGGCTTACGAAGCGGCCAGGGCCGAGGGCCCGGGCCTGAGGATTACGACGATGGACGCGCTGGCCCGCCTGGACGACCCGAGGGCGTTCGATCTGCTCGCGGCCAGGCTGCCGTCCCTCTCCGGCCGGGCGGCGGTGGCGTGCCTGTGCGCCGCGGCTGCCAAGCCCTCGCCGGCCAGAATCGGCCTCCTCAGGAAGGCCGCGTCGTCGGCCAGGGCGGAGGACAGGGCCGCCGCGGCGAGGCTCGCGGGATACCACGGCCTCGCCCCCATGTCGGATGCAATCGCCCTCCTTTTCGACGATTCGGTCCTGGACGTCCGCATGGAGGCCGCGAAGGCGGCCGGATGGATTGCGTCCGCAGGCCTCCTGGCCCCCCTCATGAAGACGGCCTCGGACCCGAAATGCCCGCCAATCCTGGCGGCGGCATGCATCGAGGCCTGCGGGAAGATATTCGAGAACGACCCCGGAGCGCCCTCTTCGGCCGGGGCGGACGCCGCCCTGCAGGCCATGCTGAAGGGCCTTTCGAACGGGACGCCCGCCGTCAGGTCCGCCTCAATCAGGGCCCTCGAGAGCCAGAGGCGCCCCGAGGCGGTGGACGGCCTGCTCAGGCACGCCGGAGAAGAGAAGGACCCGCTCCTGCGAAGGGCGGCGTTCGAGGCGCTGGCCAGAATCACGGGCCTCGAGGCCGGCGAGAACCTCGAGGCGTGGACGAAATGGTGGGAGACCGGGAAGGAGGGCTTCAAGGCCGGGGGCGGTCCCGCTCCGTCGGGCGTTTCCAGGCCGGCATTCGCCGCCTACCTCGACGACCTGAGGAGAAGGGGCATGGACGTCGCCTTCGTCTTCGACGTGACCGGATCGATGGGTTCTGAACTGGAGACCGCGCAACGGAAGATGTCCGCCGTCCTGGGGGTGCTCTCCGGGCTCGTCCCCTCGCTGAGGGCCGGCTTCGTCGCCTACAGGGACGAGGTCGTCTCCGAGAGGCCGCTCACGTTCGACCACGAATCCGTGGTCTTCGGGATGGAGCCTCTGCAGGCCTTCGGCGGGGATCCCGACTGGGAGGAGGCCGTGGAGACGGCCCTGGAGGCCGTGGTGGGGGGGTGGGACTTCCGCGAGCACGCGAGGAAGGTCGTGATAATCATCGGCGACGCGCCGCCCAGGCGGCCGGACCGTGCCGTGGCAATCGCGAGGATTGCGCATCGGCGGCTCGGCATGACGTTCTTCTGCGCGGCCGCGCACACCGGGGACCCGGCCGATCTCAAGGCGCTCGCGGAAATCGCGGTGAACGGCGGGGGAAGCATAGTGCCGCTTTCCGGGCCGGACAGGCTGTCGGGCCTCCTCGTGGAGTTCGCGCTGGGCCAGGCGTGGAGCGACGAGGCGCGGATGGCCTCCCAGGGCAGGTAGGGAGCCGGGATTCCCTGCCGGGGCGGATTCGGGTCTTCCGCGGGGCCGGGGGGGTGTATAATCTCTCCGGGGCCGCGGAGGGCTTCCAGGCATTTGAAAGCGACGCTCGGATGACCAGGAAGGTGTTCATGATATGCGCAGGGGCCCTGTGCCTGGCGCTGGCAGTATTCATTTTCATACTCGTCCTGTCCGGCTCGTCCGAGGAGGAGCCCCGCATGGACGCGCTGAAGCTCAAGATGACCGCGGCGCTCGCCAAGAGGGCCGTCGCCGACATGAGGGGCAAGCTGCCGCCGGAGTTCGACGGCGCCGTGCTCCTGCACTTCAAAGGCAGGCACACGCTGGACGTCGAGAGGATTATAAAGGAGGAAATCCTGGTCACCGGAGCGCTCAGGCTGCGCGACTTCGACGAGTTCAAGGAGGTCGTGAAGAAGGAGAAGGAGGGTTCCGCCCTCTCCCGGTGGGTGGACAAGGCCAAGTCGGCGTTCTCGGATCTCGCGGGCCAGGACGCCTACGAGAAGGTCTTCGGGAAGGAAATGCCCTCGAACGAGCTCAAGGAGGTCGGCGTGGACGGCCTGGTCGGCGGCACCGTCGTGGTCGCCGAGGGCGTGCTGGCCGAGGAGAAGGAGGCCATCAGGCTCACGCTCTGGGTGAGCGATTCGATGTCCCGCAAGCGGATATTCGAGGAGTCGTACGTCGAGGAGCTGGAAAAGAGCCTTTTCAACATCGTCTACTTCCGCCACGTGATGGGCGGCGTCGGGTGGGGATGGAAGCTCGTCATATGGTTCTCGTTCGCGATACTGTTCCCGCTGGTGACGTTCTTCGTGCCGGCCAAGCTGCTCAAGCTCGAGTCCAACAGGGTGAACATGGCCATGCTCGTGGTCTACACGGTGCTCGACCTGGCTCTCGCCCTGACGCTCATGGGCCTGACCCTCTCCGGGTTCGGCGCCGTGGTCCTACTCGTCGCGGCGGCCCTCTCGGGAGTCTACAACTACGGCATACTCACCGAGATTCAGGACTTCGCGTAGAAGGCGCCGGTTCTCCGCGCGGGCGCGCACAGGCCCCGGACGGCGCCGCTTCCCGGCCGTCAGTCCTTGCGCTCGTTCTCGAGCTTGTCTATCCGCCATTCCAGGCGCTGCTGGAGGTCGAACATGGCCTTGAAGACCTCGGCGATGGGGTCCGGGATGTTGCTGTGCTGCAGGTCGAGCTCGGGCGTGCCGTCCGCCACCCTCTTCTGTATGCGCCCGGGGACGCCCACCACGGTGGATCCCGACGGGACCGACTGGACCACGACCGATCCGGATCCGACTCTGACCCTGTCGCCTATCGTGATGGGCCCGAGCACGGCGGAGTGGGCGCCGATGATGACGCTGTTCCCCAGGGTCGGGTGGCGCTTCTCCTTCGCCAGCGAAGTGCCGCCCAGGACGGCGCCCTGGTACATGAGGCAGTCGTCGCCGATTATCGAGGTCTCGCCGATGACCACTCCCATGCCGTGGTCGATGAAGAACCTCCTGCCGATGGTGGCGCCGGGATGGATTTCCACGCCGGTCAGGAACCTCGCCGCGTGGGAGAGCACCCGCGCAGCGAGGTGCAGGCCCCTGCGGTAGAAGAAGTTCGCGAGCCTGTGCGTCCAGAGCGCGTGGAGGCCCGGATAGCACAAAAGGACTTCGACGTGGCTCCTGGCCGCGGGGTCGCGCCGGAATACGTTTGCAATGTCTTCCTGGATTGAGTCGAGGAACATCTCTTCCTCCGGTAAAGGCGGGCCGCCCCCGCCGGGCCGGGCCCCAGGCCGGGATTCAGCGAAGGCCTGTCAGGGACCGCACCTGCTCCATGGTGGATGACGCAATCTCCCTGCATCGGGAGGCGCCCCGCTCGAGTATGTCGCGCACGTCCGAGGGCCTGGCCCTCAGGGCGGCCGCCTTCTCGCGGAACGGGCCGACCTTCTCCTCCATGCGGTCGTGCAGTAGCTTCTTGCAGTCCACGCACCCGATGCCGGCCTTGCGGCACTCGGCCTCGATCATGGCGACGTCCTCGCCCGTGGAAAAACCCCTGTGCATGGTGAAGATGTTGCAGATTCCCGGGTCGCCCGGGTCCTGGCGGCGCTTCCTGTTCTCGTCCGTAACGGCAGTCCTCAGCTTCTCCCGCACCACGGCGGGCTCCGCGAGTATCCCGATGTCGTTGCCCATGGTCTTCGACATCTTGCTCTTCCCGTCCGTGCCCAGGACCTTCAGGGTCAGGCTGAACATCGTCTCGGGCTCCGGGAAGAATTCCCCGTACTTCCTGTTGAACTTCCTCGCAATCTCGCGGCAGAGCTCCAGGTGCTGCGCCTGGTCCTCCCCCACGGGGACGCCCCGGGCCTTGTAGAGCAGGATGTCGGCGGCCATCAGCACGGGGTAGTCGAGAAGCCCCATGTTCACGCTGTCGCGGTGCTGCTCCGACTTCGTCTTGAACTGGGTCATCCTCTCGAGCTCGCCGATGGGCGTGACGCAGTTGAGAATCCAGGCGAGCTCCGTGTGCTCCGGCACCCTGGACTGCACGAAGAGGGTGCATCTGTCCGGGTCGAGCCCGCAGGCGATGTTGACGACGGCCGCGTCGAATATCCTGGCCTGCATCTCCCCGGGATTGTAGGGCACGGTGATGGCGTGGTAGTCGACTATGCAGAAAATCCCGTCGTACTCGTCCAGGAGATCGACCCAGTTCCTGATGGCCCCCAGGTAGTTGCCGATGTGTATCGTTCCGGACGGCTGGATGCCGCTGAAAAGCAGACCTCTTTTGCCCGACATGTCTCAAGCTCCCAGAACCCGGCCGGCCGTCCCGCCGTCATGCGTGGACGAACGTCGCGTTGACCTTCGGCCCGTTCTTGATGAAGTTCTCCATCCCTATCTTCATGTCCTGCGTCCCGAGGCACTCGCCGAACATGGCCGCTTCGTGGCGAAGCCCGTCCGAGAGCTTCTTGCGGGCGCCCTCCACGGCCGCCTTGGACAGGATTCCGTCGATTTTCCTGGACAGGTGCCCGACGTCGACCTCCGCGGGCTTGTCCGGCACCGGCACCGGCCCCTTGGGTATGGGGGCGAGCTTGACGGCGCCGGAGGCGGCGTCGCGGGCGAGCTTCATCGCCTCGTCGAGGAGGACCGCGGCGTCCGCCTCGCCGCGGACGAGGCCGATTTCGACCGCCTTCTGCGACGAAATCGGGTTCCCCGTGCGGAGGATGGGCCACGCGTTCTCGAAACCGACCCACCGCACGAGCCTCTGCGTGCCCCCGAACCCCGGTATGATGCCGAGCTTCGGCTCGGGCTGGCCGGCGAACATCTTCTGGCCCCTGGCGGCGATTCGGGCCGAGCAGGCCATCGCGATTTCGTTGCCGCCGCCGAAAGCCAGGCCGTTCATGGCGCAAATCACCGGCTTGCCGAGGTTCTCGATGAGGTTGAGCGTCTTCTGGCCCTTCAGGGCGAACGCCTCCGCCTCGCCTGCCGTCCTGAGCGCGGCCAGCTCCCGGATGTCCGCGCCGGAGACGAACGACTTCGTCCCGAATCCGGTCAGGACCGCGGCCTTCACGGACGCGTCAATCTTGATTTTCCTGAAGACCG
>JBFZBV010000609.1:0-3719 GCA_041308285.1 Planctomycetota bacterium
CTCAAGGGCCGGAAGGGGTTCAGAATCACCCAGGTGTATCCCGGCACGAAAGCCGCCGAGGCCGGCCTGAAGGTCGGCGACGTAATCGCCGCCATGAACGGCCAGGCGCTGAACGCCTTCCGCATCCAGGACGACCAGATGCTCCGCAGGAAGATAGAAAACATCGACATCGGGTCCCAGGCGGAACTGACCCTAATCCGGGACGGCAATGACGTCTCCGTCAAGGTGGTCCTGGAGGAGACGCCTTCGACCGCCGTAGAGGCCAAGACCGCGACGGACGAGGACTTCGAGTTCACGGTCCGGGAAATAACCTTCGCGGACAGGATGGAAAGGAAGCTCCGGGAAGGCCAGAAGGGCCTGGTGACCGCCAGCGTGGCGTCCGGCGGCTGGGCTTCGCTCTCGGGCCTGGATGCCGGGGACATCATAATGTCAATCGAGGACAGGGCAGTGCAGGACATCGCGTCGTTCAAGGAGGCGATGAAGGAGGTCAGGGCGAAGAAGCCGAGAATCGTGAAGCTGTTCGTCCTGAGGCAGTACAGGACGGCCTTCGTGTTCATAGAGCCCGACTGGTCCCTAGCGACGGAGGGGTCGTCGAAGTAGCGCTTTCCGCGGAGCCGCGTTCGGGCCCGCATTTATGAAGGAGATTCGCATGAAGACGCTCTCGTTCCTGGTTCTTATGGCAGCGGTCTGCGCCGCACCCGCGGCGGCAGCGGCCGAGGACGGCGCGGCGCTGAAGGAGCTTCTGGCTTCCAAGTCGCCGCTGATTGTGACGGTCAAGTTCGTGCTCAAGTTCGATCTCAGGGGCCAGACCCGCGAGTCGAACCAGGAGACGCTGGGATGCGTGGTGGACGAGTCCGGGCTCGTGATGCTCCACAGCGCCTCGCTCGGAGGCACCAGGAGGATGGGGAGGGGGATGGAAATCAAGACCACGCCCTCGGACTTCAAGATTATCTTCGGCAACGAGACCGAGGAATACGAGGCAGTGCTCGCCGGTAAGGACTCGAAGCTGAATCTGGGCTTCATCCAGGCGAAGGATTTGAAGGGCAAGAAGATCCAGGCTCTCAAGTTCGCCGACAGCCCCGAGCCCCAGATAGGGGACCAGCTGACGGGCTTCCTGCGTTTCGGCCGCGGCTTCGACTACGCCCCGCATTTCGCGTTCACGACGGTCTCCGGGGAAATCAAGATGCCCAGGCAGATGTGGGCGGTGAGCGGCGCTTTCAGCGGCCTCGGCCTGCCTTTGTTCGACAAGTCGGGCAGGGCCGTGGGCGTGATGACGAACCAGGACGCGTCCGGCGACTCCGATGACGAGGAGCGCGGCATGGACCGGATGCTGGGCGGGCTGCTGGGCGGGGGCGGGCTGGGCGGAGGAGACGCGGGAGCATTCCTGATACCGGGCAAGACCGTGGCCTCCACGGTCGAACTCGCGAAGAAACAGGCTTCCGAAGCCCTGCAGAAGGCCAAGGAAGAGGGAGGAGAAAAGCCCGGGGACGGGGAGAAGGACAAGGAGAAGGATAAACCCGGGGACGAGGAGCAGGCGAAGAAGCCCGATGGCCGCGAGCCGGAGCGGGCCGCCTCGCGCTGAAACCGGCCGATCTGCCGGCCGTTCCGCAAGTCGAATCATCGAATGCGACGGGGGCGCCCGCCGGGCGCCCCCGTTCGATTGCACCGCAGCCTGACCTGCCGGCCGTCCTACCGCCCGTCCGCTGCCGCGCCGGCCTTCTGCTTCAGCTCGGCGATTTCCCTCTTCTTCTCAGCGAGAATCCGGCCGTGCTCCTCGCCGAGCCTGTCCATTTCCGCCTTCGACGCGTTCATGAGGATGTCCATCTCCTGCTGTTTCGCCTTGAGGGCGGCGTTGAGCTTCGCGGCGAGGCGCTGGTTCTCCTCCTTCACGCGCGAGATGTCGTCCTTGATTGAGGTCTGCTGGCCTATCGCCGCCCTTGCGACGGCCTTGTGGCTGTCGCCGAGGTCGGAAATCGCGCCGGCAGCCAGGGCCGCGCCCGCTGCGAGCACGAGCAGGAAGGCACCGCCCAGCGCGCACACGGCAATCAGCATCCTCTTCCGCAGCCCGTCCTGGGCTTTCTGGAACGAGGCGAGCAGCTCGTTCTGGGATTTCCCGAACGAATTGAGCGCCAGATCCTGCGAAATCTGGAAGCTCTCGACGGCTTCCTTCTGGTTCTTCGAGAAGTCGATGGCCATGGCCTTCTGGGCTTTTTCCATGGATCCCAGCTGCTCGGTCTGCGCCTGGGCGCTCTTGCCGACCTGCTTCAGCGTGTCGTCGAGCGACCTGAAGCTCTTCGACATCTCCTGCTCGACCCCCGCCCGCTTGGAGAGGTCGTCGCGAATCTGAGCCAGGACCTTGTAGGAGGCGAGCTCGTTCTCCTGGATGGCGGCGAGCGCCACGGGCAGGGCCCGAAGGCTCTTGAGCGCCTCCTTCTGCCTGAGCTCGGTCTCGGACATGCCTTTGGAGAAGGTCTCCACGAGCTCGCACTGCTTTTCGGAGCTCCTCTTGGCCTCGTCCAGGATTGAGGGGAAGACGTCCATCTTGACGTCCAGGTTGCGCGAAGTCTTGGCCTGGTCCTCGATGTTGGTGTTAATCGAGCCCAGGATGTTCGAGAGGTCCTTGAAGCCTTCGCGGATTCTGAGGATGGTCTCCTCGCGCATCGTGAGCTTGGCGGCATCGAGCGCAGCCGGGGCGATTTCAGCTCCGAGCCCCACCGCAGCCACAGCCTGCGCCGGCCTGCCGCACTGCGCGACCTTGGCCTGCTTCGCCGCCTTCGCCCTGTCGAGCCTGGCAATCCCCTCGTCGACCGCGAGCCGCGAGCCCTGCGAAGGATCATCCGCGGCCTTTCGCTTGCCGAGCCTGGTCCACTCCATGAACCTCTGCAGGATCGTGCGTTTTTCCATGCCCCTCTCCTTTGAAAGAAATAGAACCGGCCCTGGGGCCTGAATGCACGGCCCCTTCAATCATGCTTTATCGGCATGTTTCCGAGAAAAATTCAGCGGAAAACGCCGGGGAAGGGGCGGCAGCAGGGCTTCAGCGTGCTTTGCGGGCCGTGGCGCGCGGGCGGGAAACGGGCGCGCCTTCGCGGATTCCGGGGCCGGGACGGCCGTCTTCAGGGGGCGGACCGCGGCTGCCGGATCTCACAGGACGCGGCTAGATTATCTTGTGCTTGGATATGAAGGTCACTACGAAGAACACGAGGCCTCCCAGCGCGGCGATCCCTGCAAGACCCCAGAGAATCACCCCGAGCGAGCAGACCTTCTCGAGGAAGCCCGCCGGCTGCCTCGCGATGGGCCGGACGGGGGCCGCGCCCTTGGGAGGCTGGCCGCCCGGTCCTCCGGGCGGGGCTGCGCCTGGCTTCTGCGCAGCCGGAGCTTCCGGGCCCGCGGGCGGCGGAGATTCGGGCTCCTCGGGCGGATTCTCGTGCGCGTCCGGCTGCGGCAGGGCTGCGGGAAGATCCTCCCCTTCAGCCGCGTCCTCGGGTTCCAGGATTTTGTCCTCGTCCATCTGCCGCTCCCGGAAAATGCGCCGCTGCGTCCCGTTGCCCGCGTGGGGGCGCTTGTCGATAATTCGGGGAAACGGCCTGAGTGAGGGTGAAGGTCGTTTCCCCGGCTGCCATGTCGGCCGGTCGCCCGGCCAGCTTGGTCTCCATGGTGCCCTGGTACGCCCACCAGGACTCGAACCTGGGACCCACTGATTAAGAGTCAGTTGCTCTACC
>JBFZBV010000610.1:0-5637 GCA_041308285.1 Planctomycetota bacterium
GGAGAAGAGACAAGAATCGGATCTGAGATTCGCGGCGGAGGCCGGGCCCCCGGCGGTTTCGAGGAAAGCAAATCCGGTGACCGCCGCAATAATACCGGCTTGCCGAAATCGATTGGGAAGAACATGGGGAAAGTGGGAAATCTTTTAGGATGCCGGATTTCCGACTCTAATAAGGGACAGCACAGGTTGGGCAAACCTGGCACATTCTGCCCGGCGGGAATGGTCAATACAGCCGGAAACGGAAGCCGTAATTGCCGCCGACATTCTGCGGCCTGAGTCTTCAGCCGGCCTTGAGCCGGCTTTGATTCGGGCTGCGCGCGGCGAAGACTACTTGCCCTTGCGCTGGCTTTTCCTGGCAGTGGATTTCCGGGACGAGGCGGATTTCGCGCCGGAGCTCCGGGCCGAGGGCTGTTTCCGGGCCGAGGTCTTCCGGGAAGAGGTCTTTGCCTCGGCATTCCTGGCCGACGCGGCTTTGGGCGCCGAGGCCTGCTTCTTCTGGTCCGGGCCCGGGGTCTCCGGCCCGGCGGGGGCGGCTTCGGCAGGCGGACGCTTCTGCGACGGCCTGCCAGGCGCTCCCCTTCTGCGGGACGACGGAGTCGGCTTCGACTTTCCTTCGGATTCCCCTTCCGCCTCTTCGACGAACGTCTCGCCCTCTCCCCCTTCCGCCGATTCTCCCTCCTCGCCGGGCTCGTTAGAGCCGTCGCCGAGTTCCGCGTAGGGTCCTTCGGTGAAGGCGCCTTCCTCCTCAGGGCCGGCGATTTTGCCCGCCATGGGCTCCTCGCCGAACTCGGTGTGGCGGATGGCTTCCATGGCGTCGCGGGCCTCCTCGGCTTGGTCCCTGGGGACGAGCACGGACACGGAATCGCTGCCGGCGGTGATGAGCGGGAGCGCCGACTCCTCGCCCATTATGTACGCGTGGAAGCCCCGGTTTTCGAGGGCCGTCTTCACGATGAGGGCTTCGGACGACTCTCCGTAGAACACCGGCTCCATGTCGTCCAGGGATTCCGGGTCGTCCGGGAGCTCGCCGTCGATGAGGTCGGCGCCGCATTCCGCGCAGGCGCTCATGCCCTCGACGTATTCCTCCCTGCAGTTCGGGCAGTAAGGCATGTTTCCTCCTCCGCCGCGCAAACGGATCTCTTCGAAGGGCGATGCCCTGTCAACGTTTGGAGAACTGGAACCTGCGCCTTGCGCCGCGCTGGCCGTACTTCTTGCGCTCCTTCATCCTGGAGTCGCGCGTGAGGAAGCCTCCGGCTTTGAGAGCGTCGAGATACGCCTTCTCGATGCTGCAGAGCGCTCTGGCCAATCCCAGCTTGATGGCGCCGGCCTGGCCCGTGTACCCGCCTCCGTCCACGAGGATGGTGACGTCGAACCGGTCGGGCGCCTCAATCGCCCTGAGGGGGCTCTCGACCACCTTCTGGGCGTTCACGTCCTTGAAGTACTCCTTGTAGTCCCTCTTGTTCACCATGATCCTGCCCTGGCCCGCCTTCACGCGGACGCGCGCGACCGACGTCTTGCGCCTGCCCACGGCAAGGGACACCGCCGGCTTCTCCTCAGTCTTTGTTTCCTCGCCTTCCGCCAAGTCCTGACCTCCTAGAATTCGATGCTATATCCCGACCGCCTTGGGCTTCTGCGCAGCATGCCTGTGGCCAGGCCCTGCGTAGACCTTGAGCTTCTTGAACATCGCCCTGCCGAGCCTGGTCTTGGGCATCATCCTCTTGACCGCGAGCTCGATGATTTCCGTGGGTTTCGCCGCCGACAGCTTGGAGTACGGCCTGGCCTTGAGTCCGTGCCTCCACCCGGTGTGATGATAATAGATTTTCTTAATCGATTTCGTGCCGGTGATCTGGATCTTGCCGGCGTTCGTGACGATGACGAAGTCGCCGGTGTCCACGTACGGCGTATAGGTGGGCTTGTTCTTGCCCTGAAGCATAATGGCCACTCTGGCTGCGAGCCTGCCGAGGACCTTGTCCTGCGCGTCAATCACGTACCAGTCGTGCTTCACGGCTTCTTTCTTCATGACGAACGTTTTCACGATGCACTCCATCCAGAGCGTCCATGACGCCCCGTACCAATATGATTGGGAAAAAACCGGACTCTATCAAGAAAAACCGCGTTTTCAATAAAAAATTCCGGGGTTCCGGCCGGGGGATCGGGCGTCAACCTCTCTCTTCCACCGTGTCGCTGGCGCCGTTTTCCCCGGACTTGGGGGCTTCCGACGAGCCGCTTGCGCCGTCGTCCGTGAAGATGTTGTCGATTTCGTTCATGATTTTGGACACGAAGTTCTGGAGGGTCTGCTTGGGCTGGCCCCCGAAAATGGGCTCGTCCTTCTTGATTCTGGGCTTTTCGACCGCGGCCTGGGCCGGCGCCGCAACATCTTCTGCCGCAGGCTGTTCCGGCTCGAAGGACTTCGTGTCCGCGTCCCGGACGGCTTCCTGCCCGGGCCTTTCGGCAAGTTCCCTGGCAGCCATTATCCCGGACAGCTGGCGGTCTATGCTCATGTCCCGGTCCGCGGCCTGCGCGACCGGCTCAGGCTGTTCCGAGGCTTCGTCCGCGGACGGCGCGGAACCCTCGCCCTCTTCGCCCCCCGAGAATATCGAATCGAGGCCCGTGTTTATTTCGGACGCCCTTTCCAGGTCCTGTTTTCCCCTGGTCTCGGCCTCGCGCAGTTTTCTCGCCGCGGCTCCGTCGGCGAAGAGCAACGCGGCGGGATCAGAGGCTTTCACGGCCGGCGCAGGCCCGGACTCCTGCGGAGCGGGGGGCCTCGGGCCGGGCGCCGGCATGCGGTCGAGGAGGGAGCGGAACACCTCGCCCCTCAGAGGCCTGTCCGATTCGTCGGAGCCGGCCTGCGAGGAGCCCGGTATCGCGTCGAGCTTGTCCATGAAAGACCTGCCCGGCGCCTTGTCCTTCGACCTGTCGTTTTTCCTGAGGTCCATGTTCTTCGGGGCCGGAATCAGGGATTGCGGGAATCCGGCCGGCGGTTCCGTTCGCGGCCGGAAGGCCTGGCCTGGGCTTCGTCTCCCTCGAAGACGCGGGTTCCTGCGATCTCCTCGGCCGCGGCCCGGACCTGGGCGGCCTCGATGTCGTCCACGCCCTCTCCCGTGGCTATGAGCATGGCGAGGTCGCAGATGCTGTTGATTCTCGCGGGCACGCCCTCGGACTCGCGGTACAGGAGGTCGATTGCGTCCTTGAGGAAGATGTTGTGGTTGAGTCCGGCAATCTTGAGCCTGTGCATCACGTACTCTTCGGTCTCGTCGCGGTTCAGGGGCTCGATTCTGTACCAGATTCCGAGCCTGTGGCTCAGCCCCTGGACCGCGTTCACCGTGTTCCAGAGCTCGGGCACGCCTGACATGACGACGTTCACCAGGAACCTGCCGCCCTGCGTGATGTCGAGCAGGAGGCGGACTTCCTCGAGCACGCCGGGATCGCGTATGAACTGGGCCTCGTCCAGGACCACGACCATCTCGCGGCCCTCGGCGCTCAGCGACTTCGCGCGGTCCGCGAGCATCTTGTACGTCTCGATCCTGCCCCTCGACCCGGGCGGCAGGAAGGCGTCGTTGATGTGGTACACGAACTCGTCGACCGAGGAGGGGGGCGGGTTGAAAATCGCCACGTCGAACCCCTTGTCCCTGACCTTCTCCTTGAAGGCCCTGCAGATGAAGGTCTTCCCGACTCCCCATCGGCCGAGCAGGAGCATGAGGCCCTTGGATTCTGTGACGCAGTACAGGAGCCTCACGAGGGCTTCCTCGTGGGACGCGGAGTAGAAGAGGAACCTGGTGTCCGGGACGTTCTGGAACGGCTTGTCGGTCAGCCCCCATTTGTCCTTGTACATCGCATCCATCTGAATAAACGCGCGGATCCGGTCAGGGCCGCCAAGGGCGCACGCCTGCGCCAGGCAGGATTCGAACCTGCGACCCTCGGATTAGAAATCCGATGCTCTGTCCAGCTGAGCTACTGGCGCTCGATGTCATACGTCAAAGGCTTATGCACGGCAATGAACCCGTCAGGGCGGATTCCCCCGTCCGGCGCGATCCGCCCGGCCGGGGCCGATTCCACATCTGGTACCATTATTCCCCCGCTCAATCAAGATGTCCAGCCCTGTCCGGCCTGCGATCCTCCGCAATGCCGCCTTGATGCGGCGCCTGCCGGAGAGCCGAGGCGCCTTCGCGCAGGTCCGCGAACATGGTGCGGCGCTGAGGCGGCGAGGGCTCGTGCAGGGACTTAATCATTGACATGACTGGACGTCGCGAATAAAATATATGTTTCGTGGAACTTATTGTAATTACATGAGTTACGCACATATGCGACGGCAGGCCGGCCGGCTGGGCGCATGCTTCAGATTATGGCATGGATATGGACAAGGACAGCCTCAGAACGCTTTTACAGCGAATTGACGACCAGCTGACCGAAAAAGTAGTCCTCGATATTCGGGGCGGCGCTGCAGTTCCGGCCCACGGGCTGGGCGGCCGGACGACCGGGGATCTCTACGTTCTTCCTGCGTCGAGATTCTCCGAAGCCGCCTTTGGAAAGGCTTGCGAACAGGTCGGAATCGCATTCAATCCCGAGGACAAGGATTTTATGGATTCGGACTATGCGGAACAACACGTCCGAGGATGAACGCGCGGGCCTGATCGAGGCCGTCAACCTGGGCCTGGCCGGTCTCGGCCAGTTGCCCGAAACGGCCGGCGTTTCTTCCGTTGCCCTTGCCGTGGTCGCGGATCGGCAGGCCAAGGCGCTGGTCCTGGGGAGGCGCAGGGTCCTCCGCGGTCTGGCAAGCAGGCTCGGTCTCGAGTCCGCAGCGCAGGTCCCCGTCGAGGTGCCGTCAAGAATGCTGAGGCTCTATGACCTCATAGGCTGGAATCCTCCGGAATCGGCGTGACCCGGCAGGCGCCGGCGCGCGGGAATGACGGCCGGCACGGAACCGGAGTCCGGATTCCGCACTTCCGGCATGCTATCGTCATGCGCTGCTTCATTGGAGGATTACAATGCGAATCGCGGTTTTCTACGAGACCCGGTACGGGCATACGGGGGCCGTCGCGGAAAGGATTGCGGAAGGCCTCAAGAAGGCGGGACACGAGGTCGCGGTGGGGAAGTGCAGGAAGGCGACGGCAGGGGACGTTTCCGCGGCCGAGGCCATCCTCGTGGGGTCCTCGGTGCAGATGGGCAGGCACCGGCCGAAAGCAATCTCCTTCGTGAAGGCGAACCTGGAAGCCCTGAAAACGAAGCCGTCCGCCTTCTTCTCGGTCAGCTTGTCGGCGAGGATGACAGGCAAGCATGACGCGGAGGACCTGAAGACGATCCTGTCCGATTTCTCGAAAGCCACCGGATGGGAGCCTGCGAGGCCGGCCTGCTTCGCCGGCGCAATCATGTACAAGAAGTACTGGTTCGGCCTCAGGTGGCTCATGAAGAGAATCGCACGATCGCAGGGCAACGACACGGATACTTCCAAAGACCACGTCTACACCGACTGGGACCAGGTCGACGGATTCGCCGCGGACTTCGCCGCAGGATTGGAGGGGTAAGCCAAGGCGGATTGAAGGCGGCCTTGAAGCCCAGGCCTGTACGCGAACCGCTAGATTCCATCCCTCCCAAATCATGATCCTGCAGGCAGATGCAGTTATGTCCTGGAAGCGCCAAGTC
>JBFZBV010000611.1:0-4367 GCA_041308285.1 Planctomycetota bacterium
CCTTGTTTTATTTCACCACGAAGGCACGAAGCACACGAAGGGCTGCTTCACGCATGCCGCTTTCGCCCATTCGACGCCGCGGGGGCTTCGCCTCCGGGATTGCTTCGCAATCCCGGAGGCCTGGAGGCTCTGCTCCTCGCCGTGCAATCTCCGATTGCCCGCCCGTCGCAGCACTCCAGGCCCCGCAGCGTCTCCTGGTTTTTACATGAGCATGCGCGAAGCGTAAGGCCTGAAGTTGCTCCCTCCAGACCCATCCAAGGCGATTCCGAAAGGATTGCCGGGGACGCGGACGGGAAAGCTCGCTTGCACGGACGCGGACCGGGCAAGACGCGGGGCGAGCGCAGCGAGCAGGGTCTCGAAGAGGCCCGGACGTAATCGCCGAGAACGCCCGCTTTACTTCGTGGACTTCGTGCCTTCGTGGTGAATCAAAGGCAGCCGGCAAGCGGCATTATCTCAATCTCCATGTCCGCGTCTCTGTGACCTCTGGTGCGCCAGGGTAAGACTGGCGTGTCTTTCCGATTGAAAGGTATCGGACGTGCGAATTGCCCGTTCAGCATGTAGCCACGACCCCTCCCGCGCGGGCGACCGCCAGGGAGAAGCGGGTCGGTCCGGACGGGGCCCTCCCTGACGGGCATGAGGCGCTGAAACGTCTCATTAGGCGAAGGCGTGAGCCCCAATGAAGTGAACCCGATTCGGCCTCGTTACACTTAATGGCGGTGGACATCCTGCCAGAGAAGGTGAAGCCTGTCACCGGCGGGGAAGTAACGGGCATGAGCACCCGTCGGGCCGCCCGGGGTGATTGGGGGGGGCGCGCGCCGAAGGACACGTCGAGGAACCTGGGAGACCCGGTGTCGCGGGTGGAACCCGACGAGAAGCGGGAATAAATAACCGCAATCGGCGATATCGGGAGTCGGCGGGACCCACAGTAGCGAAGAAGCGGGGTAATTCCCGTGGAGCGAAGGGGTCCTACCCACCATAAGCGGATGCAAGAGGAGGAGAGAACCGCTTGGAACCGAAAGGACCCACTACGGAGCAGCCGGAGGAAAGGGGAGGCAAAGCCCCTGATGGGGGAAGAGTGCCCCTGAATCTGGAGAAATTCTCTCAGCTGAGGCAGAAGCTGCATCAGAAGGCCAAGCAGGAGCCGAAATTCCGGTTTTATGCGCTATATGACCGCATATACCGGAAGGATACGCTGACTGTGGCATGGGAAAGGGTGCGCGCAAATCGGGGCGCACCCGGGGTCGATGGCGTGACGATTCACCAAATCGTGGACGCTGAGGGTGGCCCTGAGCGGTTCGTCGCAGGCATACAGGACGAACTGCGGCGGAAAATCTACCGGCCCCAAGCTGTACGGAGGGTATACATCCCGAAGCCTGACGGAAGGATGCGCCCCCTCGGAATCCCCACGGTCAAGGACCGGGTGGTTCAGATGGCGACCTTGCTAATCCTGGAGCCCATCTTTGAAGCGGATTTCCTAGACTGTTCGTACGGGTTCCGGCCAGGGCGGTCTGCTCATCAGGCCCTGGACAGGATTTGCATGAGCCTGAAGGAAGGATATACGGAGGTATACGACGCCGACCTGAAGGGATATTTCGACTCAATCCCGCATGACAAGCTCATGGCGGGCCTGAAGACGCGTATAGCGGACAGGACGGTGCTGAAGTTGATAAGGATGTGGCTGGAAGCCCCGGTCGTCGAAACAGGGCAGGATGGGAAGCAGAAGATAGGCAGAAGGGACAAAGGGACGCCTCAAGGTGGGGTTATCTCACCGCTGCTTGCGAATAGTTTCCTGCACTGGTTCGACCGTAAGTTCAATGGCAAAGGGGGACCAGCTCAGACCTTGCAGGCACGAATGGTTCGCTATGCGGATGACTTCGTCATCCTTGCGCGGCGGATAGGCCCGGAAATCCTGGGCTTTGTCAGGGAGACACTCGAAACCCGAATGGGATTAACGATTAACTTGGATAAGACGCGAAATCTGAACCTGAGGCACGGGGAAAGCCTTGACTTCCTGGGATTCACGTTCAGGTATGACAAGGACCTCCATGGTGGGACCCATAAATACCTGAATCTAATACCATCGAAGAAGGCGGTCGCAAAGGAAAGGGAGAAGCTGCGGACGCTGACCGGGCGCGACCGGTGTTTTGTCCCCCTTCCTGCGCTGGTGGATGAGATTAACCTGCACCTCAGGGGATGGGCAAATTACTTCAGGCACGGGTATCCGCGTGCGGTGTTCCGGAAGATTAACCACTATGTTCGCTATCGGTTATCCAGGCACTTGAGGAGAAGGAGCCAGCGCCCCTTCCGACCTCCGGATGGGGTATCCCTCTACAAACATCTGTCCTCTTTAGGTCTGGTGTACTTGTAGGAGCGGCTGGTCGCCTGTGCAAGCCTCTGACTAAGATGATGGGGAGCGCCGGATGCGGGAAATCCGCACGTCCGGTGCGATGAGGGGAGAGGCGTCCGGCTTAACGGCCGGGCCCTCTCCTACTCTACCGGTAGATAAGATCTCCCTGTCCCCTCTCCGCGGTCTCTGCGGCTCCGCGAGAAGAATGTGTCAAGTATTTACTGCACTCCTTAGTAAGCTTCAGACCCCTCTTGCAGGGGGGAACCATACGGTGCCAGGAATCCTGGTGTGCCGCGTTCAAGAATCCCGGCACCGTTCCCCTCCCTTGCCTTGCGGCGGGGATGTTTTTACAGGATAAACTACCGCGGGCTGACCCTGCTTCGCCTGTCTGCACTGGCTAGGGCTTCGCAGGGCAGGCTGCCCGCGGCTCTGTTCTGCGCCACTCAGCGGCTCTGTTCTGCGCCACTCTCCGTGCCTGCTTGATTCCCCTCGATACCCCATGTATCCCATTAAATCTCAACGAACTGCCGAATAGACTCGGATGGGAGCCGACTGCCAGGATTGCTGACAGCTCCCGGCAAAGAGTCAAATATCGAACCGGAGGTTCGCGCGCAATCGATGCGCCTGCAGGCGAAGCAGGACGCTTGCGAAGGTTCAGGCGGTCTTCCACTGGAACCCGGCACTCCCGCAACGATGGGCATCCCGGGACTTGGACTGCCGCGAAGGCTGAGGAAACCGATTATCCATATCCCCCACGCCAAGGTCGTGAATATAATCGTTCTCGCCGGCAAAGGCTCAACGACGCAGCTTTCCAACAGGTATCGAGGGGGACTGGGATGGGCGAGACAGCCGAGAGGAGGGGAAAGAAAAGGAGCACTGTTGCGCGTCTCGTCGCGGCCGCGGGCGCGTTCTTCGCCGTGTCCGGACTGCTGGCGCTCGCCGCATGGCTGTTCATGCCCGAATCCTTTGCCGTCCGCTGGCGAATCGGCAGGATCCAGGCAGGCGTCACGACCAGGGCGGATCTCGTCTCGTGGTTCGGGCCCCCGGCAGGCGAATCCGCCTACTGGGATTCGTACTCCAAAGGGAAGGAAATCCGGTCCTCCTGGGACTGGAGCAGGAAGAGGGGCCTGGGATTCGAGCTCGTGGTGACGATGGACTCGGAAGGGGTGGTCAAGTACTACGTGACCTGCACGGAGGAGCCGACGCCGCCGGTCAGGGTGCGCGGGCGGTGAATTCGGGAAACGCCCGGAAGAACAGGAGACTCAAAGTGAACCGGAGAATCGCGGGGGCCGCCGCGGCGCTCGCGCTGATTGCTGCGGCCGTCGTCGCAGTGCGGCTGATTGCACGGGACAGGCAGGAGGCGGATTCGAGCCTCGAGGGCGCGTCTACGCAGTCCTCGGGGCAGGCAGGATGCGTAAGCGCCGCGGGGAAGGGCGGAGCCTCCGCGCGGACGGGCGAGGGCAGCCCGTCCGCGTCCGTGCCGCCGGCAGGGGCCGCGAATCCCGGCGAACCCGGTCCGGCCGGGCCGGCAGTCCGGATTCGGGGACGGGTGATCGACCGAGACAGCAGAGCGCCGGTCACGCGGTTCCTGGTCGGATTCATTCCGAGGAGTCCAGGATCACCGATCCGAATCCCGGTATTCGACCTCTTTGGGAGCTGGGGGGAAATCAAGGCGGCGTTCACGAAGGCGTTCGCTGCACCGAACCGCTGGGGCCTGGAAACCGTTTACTATCCGGCCGGAGGGGGCTAGAATCCCGGCGTGCGGCGACAGGCGGCCGCTGTGGAAGGTTCCTGAGGTCGAATCCCGTCTTTATCGGAGATGTTCATGATTAGAAGACTTGCGATTCCTGCGGCGATTGCGTTTCTCTCTGCGCTGCCTGCGGCACCGGCTTCGGCCCAGGACGCCGCGCAGGAGGGCTACAACGCGGGTCAGCGGTGCCCGGACTTCGAGCTCTTCAGCGCGGAAGGCCGGCCGGTCAAGATTTCGGAGTTCCGCGGCAGGGTCGTGATGATCCAGTTC
>JBFZBV010000612.1:0-14214 GCA_041308285.1 Planctomycetota bacterium
GGGCCTCCGCCTTGGCTGCAGGCGCCCGTTCCGCCGGCTCAGCTGGCCTGGCTGCAGGCGCTCGTTCCGCCGGCTCAGCGGCTGCGGCGGCCGCCGGCTGCGCGGGCGAGACCGGCTCGGGAGCCGCCGCTTTCTTCTCCCCGACCAGGGCGGCGTCGAGCGGGATGCTCGTGTTGCAGGTCTTGCACTTCGGCGGCGAGGCCGGGTCGTACTTCGTGACGATGTACTTCTTCCCGCAGGCGGGGCAGAAGCCCGCCAGGAGCACCGATGTGGGCTTCTTCCTGAGCGCCGTGACGGACTTGAGCTTCTTCCTGAGCTCCTCGATTTTCTCCGTCTTGGCCGGCGTGGCCGGCTGAGGGGGGGGCTGTTCCGGGGCCGGCGCGGGTTCGGCGACCGCGAAGGGGGGCGCGGCCGGAGCCTCGGGCTGGGCCGGGACGGCTCGCGGGGGCGCCTCCGGGCCGACGGACTTGCGGGTCTCCCGGGCTTTCGCCGCGGCCTGAGGCTCAGCCTGCTTCTGCCCTATCCGGAACACCGAGAGGCACGACCTGCACCTGAAGAACCTCCCCTGCTCGAGCCCGGACACGTTGTATTTCTTGCCGCATCCGGGGCATTCCTGGACTGCGCCCATAATCTTGAGCTTGATTTCCGCGAGAAGGGTCTTGAGCTGTTCCTGGTTCAGGATGGACTTCTCGAGGAGGAGTTCGCCGAGCCGCCGGTGCAGGCCGTGGACTTCAAGGTTGTCGCGCACTCTCAGCGTGGATGCGACGTCCTTGGCTGCGGCGAAGCCCATCCTCACCGCGAGATCCCCGAGCATCGCGTCCTCGGCCTTGCGGTGGGTGTCCTGGGAGGGCTCCGCTCGCTTCCGAATCTCCTCCTTGGCATCGAGCACCGCGCCATGGGACGCGAAGCCTCGCTCGATCAGGATCTCGTCCAGCGGCCTCTGCGTCGGGGACTCGGCCTGCGCTTCGATGGCCTTCGCGAGCTGCTCCTGGCTCAGCGCCCCGCGCTCGAGCAGGAATTTCCCCAGGAGCACCTCGTTGCGCACGTCGGCTTCGCGGTTGTCGTCAGGGTTTGTGGACATCCAGCTTTTCCAGGGCACGGAAAAGATCCGACGGCGTCTCGAACCTCCGCGACTTGTCCTTGGCGAGCATCTTCATGACCATCCTCGAAAGCCTCGGAGAAATCGAGGGGTTCACTTCGCAGAGCGGCGCCGCCTCCGTGTTCAGTATCGCCGAGAGAAAATCGTAGATGCTGTTCCCGGCGAAAGGGGGCCTTCCGGCGAGGGCGTGGTAGGCCAGTGCGCCGAGGGAGTAGATATCCGACCTTATGTCGGCGTATTTGGCGTTCTCTATCTGCTCGGGAGCCATGTAGGCCGGCGTGCCCAGCGTGGCGCCTTCGGACGTGAATCCGCTCCTGCCGGCGGTGTTGACGTTCTTCGCGAGCCCGAGGTCCGTGAGGACCGCCTTGCCGGTCGCGTCGATGATTACGTTGCCCGGCTTTATGTCCCTGTGAACGATTGAAGCCTCGTGGATGCAGATGAGCGCCGAGGCGAGCTGCATCATAATCTCGACGACCCGGCCTTCCGGGAGCTTCCCCTCGCGCTGCAGCATCCGCGCCAGGGTCTCGCCCTCGATGTATTCCATCGTGTATCCCAGGATGCCCTGCTCGTCCACGATTTCGATTACCCGCGTGATGTTGGGGTGGTTGAGGCTCGCCGCTATCTTGGCCTCCCTCAGGAACTTGGCCTTGTATTCCGGGTTCGACGCGTAGATCTGCTTCACGATTTTGAAGGCTTCCACGCGCTCGAGATGCACGTGCCAGGCCTTGAAAACCGCGCCCATGCCCCCTTCGCCGAGCTTCTGGCCTATCCTCCGGTTCGCGACCACCTTCTGCTCCACGGCCGCCTCGCCCGTAATCGGCGGAGGCGGGGATCCCGTCCCGGCGCCCGCGACGCTCCTGACCGTCGACGGCGTCGGAGGGGTGTTCGCAGGCTCGGCGTCCGGCTTCCTTGATGCTGCGGCCGGAGCGGTGGGCCGAGCTGCATCGGTCTTCCCGTGCATGAGGTCCGAGACGTCCTCGTCCAGCAGCCTGTAGAGCTGCCCCTCGAGCTCCTGCTTCGTGGGGACCACTACGGGCTGGCGGCACGTGGCGCAGTAGAGCTTCTTGCCTGGCTTGTACTTGAAGACGTTCACGCGGGTTCCGCACGTGCAGAAGATAATCCTCCGCTTCTGCTCCGCCTGGATCTTCCCGACCTGGTCAGGATTGAGGAGCGCCTTGGCGAGGAGCACGCGGTCGAGGCTGGTCGGAGTGCCCGAATTCTCGAGGTCCTGCTGGATCTTGAGGCATTCTTCGAGGTTTTGAGGGCGGATCCACTGCTCCCTCAATGCGATACGGCCGAACTCCTTGTCGCTCTTGGAAGGCATGGACTCTCCTCAAGCACGACCCCGGATTTCCTTGCCGGGGTTCAAACAGGGCGATTATATCCGCGGATTCTCGCGCCATCAATAGCACCGGGCTGCGCGCAGGGAGCTGGGCAGGCCGGCCGCAGGCGCAGGGAAGTCGGGCTTGCAATGACGGCCCAATCCCGTTAGCATTCCCGGTTTCGCGGGTTATCGCCGTTTTTCGGCCTGAGGCCGGACTTCATGGACATGTTCGTCGGGATAGACATAGGTTCGCTTTACTTCCACCTCGTCGCAATCGACGAGGAAGGGAACGTGCAGAGAGGCGAGTATTTCCCCCACAAGGGCGACATACTCCAGTCCTGCGTCGCCGCCGTCCGCAGCCTTGATCCGTCCGACAGGCCGCCCTGCGTGGTGACCGGGGCCGGCGGCGCGAAGATTGACGGGCTCGGCGACTCGGCCGACAGCGTGGTCTGCATGGTGGAGGGCGCCAAGCACCTCTTCCCGGGCGTTAGGAACATCCTCTACATCGGGGCGGGATCGTTCACCCTCATAAGGCTCAACGAGAGGGGCGAGTACGTGCGCCACAGCGCGAACTCCGCCTGCGCGTCTGGAACCGGAGCGTTCCTGGACCAGCAGGCCTTCAGGCTGAACTTCACGCCCGAGGAGCTGTCCGCCGCGGCCTCCCGCGCGGGCAGGTGCCCGTCGGTCGCGACCCGGTGCGCGGTGTTCGCCAAGACCGACATGATCCACCTCCAGCAGGAAGGCTACACGCCGGACGAAATCGCGGCAGGGCTGTGCAGGTCGCTCGGCCTCGCGACGTCCGAGATGATGCTGAAGGGACGCCGGCTCAAGGGCAGGACCGTGTTCATCGGCGGCGTGGCCAAGAACAGGAAGGTCCGCGAAGCCGTGGAGGAGAAGGTCGGCCTGCCGATCGAGGTGGCGGAAAACCCGGAGCTCGTCCAGGCGCTGGGAGCGGCAGTGCTCGCGAGGCGCATGAACGCGCGGCCGCCTTCCGCCCCGGAAGCGATTCGCAAGCTCGGGGACGATGCCAGGAAGAAGCTCCGGAGGCCGCCGCTCGAACTCAGGCTTTCGAAGTACCCGGATTTCAAAACCGATGTGTTCTACATCGACGAGGACGAGAACGAAGTCTCGATGCCCAGGAAGCTCCCTGCGGGGTCCGTGCACAAGGTCGTGCTGGGCCTGGATATAGGGTCGACCTCCACCAAGGCCGCCCTCATGGACTCCGGCAGGAACGTCCTCGCTCTCGTCTACCGCTACACGTCCGGCGACCCCGTCAGGGCCACCCAGCTCGTGTTCAAGGCCGTTTTGGATCTCGCCCGGAAGGAGGGCATCGAGTTCGAGGTGGTCTCCGCCGGCACCACCGGATCCGGGCGGAAGATGATTCGCGCCGTAATAGGCGCCGAGATGGAGAAGGACGAGATAACCGCCCACGCCAGGGCAGCCACGTTCATCGACCCGGCCGTGGACACAATCATCGAAATCGGCGGCCAGGACTCGAAGTTCACCCAGCTCAGGAACGGGGTGGTCTACAACTCAGTGATGAACTACGTCTGCGCCGCGGGGACGGGGTCGTTCATCGCGGAACAGGCCAAGAACCTGGGCATATCCATATGGGACTATGCGGGAATCGCCATGGGAGTGGCCGCGCCCCAGTCCTCGGACCGCTGCACGGTCTTCATGGAAAGGGACCTCAAGGAGCTCCTGAGCCTCGGGTTCACCAAGGCCGAGGCGGCCGCGGCCGTCCTGCACTCCGTGAGGGCCAACTACCTGAACAAGGTGGTGAACGGCCTCCAGATTGGCGCCAAGGTCTACTTCCAGGGCGCGACCGCGCGGAACAAGGCCCTTGTCGCCGCCTTCGAGAACGAGCTCGGCAAGGAAATACTCGTCTCCCCCTATTGCCACGTCACGGGCTCAATCGGCCTCTGCCTCATGCTTCTCGATCTTCCCGAAGGCCCAAGGACGTTCAAGGGGCTGGCCTTCGCCGGGGAGAAGGTGCAGACCTCCTCGGAAATCTGCGAATTATGCAGGAACAGGTGCAGCCTGACCATCATCCGCACGTCAGGCGACACCGTCGCCTGGGGCCTCAAGTGCGGCCGCGAATATTCGGAAACAAGGAAGAGGAAGAAGGACGACAGGCCCTGGGAGGTCTTCGAGCGCAGGAAAGCCCTCTTCGCCTCGGCCGGATCGCCCGAAGCGCCCCCGGCGGGCAAGCCGGCCTTCAGGGCCGGCGTCCCGCTCGGCCTCACGTCCTACAACTACGCCCCCATGTGGAGGGCCTTCTTCGCGGCCCTCGGCGGCGAACTCATCCTCTCCGGCCCCTCCAGGAGGGAGACATTCCTCTCGGGCAAGGAGCAGATGACGGCCGAGTTCTGCGCGCCCTTCGTCCTCGCCGCCGGCCACGTAAACGATCTCCTCGACAGGGACGTGGATTTCCTCTTCCTGCCGCACATGATTAGGGAGGAGCAGAAGGGCGATTTCGCTGACTGCCACTTCTGCTGCTACGTCCAGGGTTTCCCCTCCGTGGTCAGGTCGCTGGAGAGCCTCGCCTCCCACGGCGGCCTCAAGACCGTGTGCCCGACAATCCAGCTCGGCTACAAGCCCGCCAAGGTGGCGGACGAAATCTTCAGGCACCTCTCCCGGGCGGTGGACGTCTCCCGGTCGGCGGTCGTCCGCGCCTTCAACCTGGCTCTGGCCGTGCAGAAGCGGTTCGAGGGCGAGTGCCGCAGGATGGGCGCCGGGAAACTCGCCGAACTCGAGGCCGGCGGGGGCATGGGGATTGTCGTCGTCGGCAGGCCGTACAACCTCTACGACGGCGTGCTCAACCTGGACCTGCCGCCGAAAATCGGCGAGAAGGGCGTGACCGTCCTGCCAATGGACTGCCTCCCGCTGAACGTCGAGGACCTGTCGCCCGAATGGAACTCGATGTTCTGGAACTACGGCCAGAAGATACTGCGCGCGGCGGAGTTCATAAGGGACACCCCGAACCTCTTCGGCGTGTTCTTCACCAACTTCGCCTGCGGGCCCGACTCCTACATCGTCACCTATTTCAAGGAAATCATGGCCGAGGCCTCCAAGCCGTACCTGGTCCTCCAGTTCGACGGCCACGGGGCCGACGCAGGATACCTCACCAGAATCGAGGCGGCCATCGAGTCGTTCAAGGCATGGAAGAAGCCCGCCGCGATTGCGCCCAGGAAGGGCCTCTCCACCGAGGGGCTCCCGGGAAGGACCATCCTGATTCCGCCGATGGACCCCGTCTCCGTGAACTTCTTCGCCCCTGCGTTCGAGCGGTTCGGCTTCAGGACCGCCGTGCTCGAGGAGAACGCCGAGACCCTCGCGCTGGGCTACAAGCACACGCTCGGCGGCGAGTGCGTCCCGTGCCCGTCCACCCTGGGGAGCACCCTCGCGTACATGGAGAAGAACCGGCTGGAGCCGTCCCGGGCGGCGCTCTTCATGCCCGGCGCCTCGGGCCCGTGCAGGTTCGGACAGTATTGCAAGCTGGACTCGATACTGTTCGAGAAGAAGGGGTGGACGGACTTTTTGATTCTCACGCCTAGCGCGGACAACGCCTACCAGGGCCTGCCGCAGAAGCTCCGCAAACTGCTCTGGGACGCAATCGTAATCGGCGACGTGTTCCAGAAAATCGTCTTCAAGCTCAGGCCCTACGAGGCGGTCCCCGGCGAAGTGGACCGCGTCGCAGCGAAGTGGATTTCGGCGGTGGGCCGCCGGTTCGCGGCCCCGAAGGGCGACATCGAAGAGGCGTTCAGGCAGGCGATGGCCGAATTCGCCTCGGTGCGGACCGTCGGGGGCGGCAAGCCGAAGATTGCGATCGTGGGCGAGATTTACGTGCGCAACAACCACTTCCTCACCCAGGACCTGTTCAGGCTCGTGGAAAGCCGCGGCGGAGAGGTGCTCAAGACCACCGTCGGCGAATGGATTGAGTACACCGCCTACCTCGCCCGGCACCTCGACCGCGGAGGCCTCCACGGCATGTGGAACAGAATCGACGCGTTCCTGAACAACCTCTTCCTGAGCTCCCACCACCGCAAGTGGTACGGCCTGGCCGGCGCCCTAATCGCCGACAGGGAGGAGCCCCGCATGGAGGAGGTCATCGAACTCGGCAGGAAGTACGTCCCGGTGCAATTCGAGGGCGAGGCGATTCTGACCATCGGCAGGGCCCTCAAGTTCATCCTCGACGGCCATGTCGACGCCGTAATCAACGCCTCGCCGACCTTCTGCATGCCGGGCACAATCACCACCGCGATTTTCTCCCGCATCGAGGAGGAATACGGCGTCCCCTGCATCTGCCTGTTCTACGACGGAAGCGGCGCGCCCAACCTCGAAGTCGTCCCCCACATGCACTTCCTCGCCTCGGCCCGCCGGGCGTCGTCCGGGGCCGAAAAGGTCGGGTCAGCCGGCTCCGCCGCAGGACCCGGCCGGGAAGGGTAGCGGCAGCCCGGACCCGCGTCTTGCCATCCACGGCATTAATCCCGTCCAATCCTTGACGTCCGTCAAATGCGCGACTAGAATGCATCCGCCCTGCATTTTGAACATTGGGATTCCGAACCATGGCCGAGGATGCCAAAAACCGGGATTTCTCGATTTCCGAGACGTACAGGCACAACCTCCTGACGTTCCAGGAAATCCGCACGCGCAATCCGGCAATGATTGAGTGCCTCAGGCTCGCGGGCGAGGCCGCGCAGCACGACCTGCCCATCATGATTCTCGGCGAGAACGGCACGGGCAAGAACCTGCTGGCCCAGGCCGTCCACACGGCCGGCAAGCGCGCCGAAATGCCTTTCGTGGCCGTAAATTGCAGCGCCATACCCGAATCCCTAATCGAGTCCGAGCTCTTCGGCCACGAGAAGGGCGCGTTCACCGACGCCAGAAGGATTCACCGCGGAAAATTCGAAATCGCCTCCGAAGGCACCCTGCTACTCGACGAAATCGGCGACCTGTCCCTGGCTGCGCAGGCCAAAATCCTCAGGGTCGTGGAGTACAAGCAGTTCGAACGCGTCGGCGGCGAGGAAACGCTCGAGACCAAGGCCAGGTTCATCACCGCCACGAACAAGGACCTGAGAGACCTCGTCGCTCGGGGCCAGTTCAGGCAGGACCTTTATTTCAGGCTCAGAGGCTTTACAATAGAGGTCCCGCCGCTCAGGCGGCGACTGGAAGACCTCCTTTTCCTGGTCGACGAGATTGTGGACGAGAGCAACCGCAAGTTCGGGAAGTCAGTCGCGGGGCTCGAGCCGGCTGCGGCGGAGCTTCTGCGGAAGTACTCCTGGCCCGGGAACATAAGGGAGCTCAAGTCGGTGATTTCCGCGGCGGTAATCGTGGAGAAGGGGACGGAGATAGCGGCGGGCAACGGCGCCCTTGCGGTGCTGTCCGACGGACTCATGCGGCCGGCCGAGGAGCCCGCCGCCGGAGGCGAAGACCAGAGGACGTACACTATGGAGGAGATGGAGAAACGCCACATCTCCTCCGTCCTGAAGATGACCGGCGGCAACAAGGCGAGGACCGCCAAGATGCTCGACATATCGAGGCCCACCCTCGACAGGAAGATTGCGAAATACGGCATTCGCGTTGCCGGCGATTCAGCGGATTGAAAAATGACGCTCAAGGGCGACTTGGACAGCATAAGCCTCGCTGACGTCTTCCAGACGCTCTCGATGACTCAGCAGGAAGGAACGCTCATCGTCCAGAACCCCGATCAGAGGAAGAGAATCTTTTTCCACGGCAAGGGCGTCTCACTCGTGACCACCGGCGAGAAGAAGATGGGCAAGCTCGGCGACCTGCTCGTCGGGCTCGGCAAGATAACCCCGGAGCAGCTCGAAGAGGCCCTCGCACTCCAGACCCAGAAGAACATCCGCGTGGGCGAAGCGCTCGCGGAGCTCGGCTATTCCTCCCTGCACGACATCGAACAGGCCGTCCGCCAGCAGATTGAGGAGGAAATCTACGACCTCTTCTCCTGGGAGAACGCCTCCTTCGAGTTCCTCGAGGGCCCGCCCGACGAGGGGTCCTTCAGCGAGGACGGCCTGCCCATCACCAAGCTCTCCTTCAACGTCAACGCCCTGATCATGGAGGCCGCGCGCCGAATCGACGAGTGGGACCTCATCGAGAAGTTCATACCGACCATGAAGGAGATCTTCCTGCCGGACGAGACCATAGACGCCACGCAGTATTCCGAGCAGGAGCAGACGGTCCTCGCCTTCCTCGACGGGACGCGGAGCGTCAAGGACATCGTGACCGAGTCCCACATGCCCAAGTTCGAGGTGTGCAAGTTCCTCTACAAGCTCCTCGAGGAAGGCAAGGCGAGGCGCGTGGAGTTCGAGGTGCTGCTCTCCCTGGGGGACGAGGCGGTCAAGACCGAGAACCTCGACGCCGCGGTCAAGTTCTACGAGCAGGCCGTCGATGCGAAGGTCAAGAAGAAGTCCGACCAGGTCAAGGCCAGGATGCGGCTCGCGCAGGCGCTGGAATACGCGAACCTGAAGAAGGAGGCCGCGAAACACTATAAAATCCTCGCCGAGCAGAAGCTCGAGGAAGGCGACCTCGAATCCGTCATCAGCATCTGGCAGAAGGTCATAGAGTTCGACCCCCTGGACCTCGAGAACAAGGAGCGCCTAATCAACCTCTACCTCGAGAACCGCCAGAGGCTCGACTCGAACAAGTCCGACATGATCCAGCAGATTGAGTTCTCCCTCTTCAAGAACGGCAGGTCCCTGGCAATGGCCTTCGCCTACGCCGGCCAGACGGACCGGGCCAAGGAAGTGCTCAACAGGCTCATAGAGCTCGCGCCGTCCAACTCCGAGCTCAGGAAGGCGCTCGTCAACATCCACTACGACGCGGGCGACAAGGCCGGCGCAATCGAGGAGCTCGAGAAGCTCGGCCACTTCCTCCTCGCGGCCCGCGACTACGACCAGCTGCTCGACGTGTACAAGAACATCCTCAAGATTGACCCCGCCAGGAACGACGTCAGGAAGAAAATCGCCATGATCGAGGGCGGGGAAATCCCGAGGCCCCAGAGCCGGAGGATTCTCGGCAAGGTCGTGGCCGCGCTCGTCGCCCTGGTCGTCCTTTCGGCCTTGGGGGGCGGGGTGTTCTACCAGGTGAAGGCCGTGAAGAGATGGGAGGCCGCGCGCGCCTCCATAGACGAACTCTGGAACAAGGGCGAGAGGGGCAAGGCACGGAGCATGCTCGATTCCGTGGAGGCCGAGCTGCCCTACAGCGTCGTCCTCAAGAAGATAAGGCTGAGGAGGGCCGACTTCGACGAGATTGAGATGAACGAGAAGGAGAAGAGGGACTTCCTCCTCAAGACCGAGATGGAAAAGGCGGTGGGCGAGTTCGAGGACGTCGACAAGACGATTCGCCTCTCCGGCGCCAGGCTAGACGACCCCTCGCTCATCGAAAGGCTCGACTCCCTGGAGAAGGCCTGCGCGGGCAACCCCTACGCCGGCGACATGCCGCAGAGAATCAAGGCCGACCGCTCCTGGCTGGAGTCCGAACTCCTGCGCCACAAGGCCATGTACGACAGGGCGTTGGATATCGAGAAGAAGGCCGACTCCTCCGGCCAGTACGACCAGTACCTGCCCGAGGCGTGGTCCGCCTGGATTAAGCTGTTCGAGGAAGGCAGGCGCGTGCCGACCTACTGGGACAAGGTCCGCCTGCCCGTCAGGCTGGAGACCATTCCGCCCGGGGCCGAGGCCATTGTCAACGGGTCCGTCAGGTACGTCACCCCCTTCATCTGCTTCAAGAAACCCGGGGAGCCGGTGAACGTGGTCCTCAGGAAATGGGGATACCAGGACGACAGGCACATATTCGAGATCGAGGACCTGAAGCGCTTCGAGACGGCGCAGAAGTACTGCTTCGCCTCCGTGGAGCTCACGATAACGCAGCTGTTCAAACCCGTGTCCTTCGACGGGAGGATTTCCACGCCCCCAGTCACGTCCGGCGAGACCCTCGTCCTGGCGACAATCGTCTCAGGCAGGATATTCTCGTTCGAAATCCAGGGAGGCGGCCTCGCGTCGAGAATCAACGGCCTCAAGCCGAGCAAGCACCCGCTGAACTACGGCTTCGACACCGTGCCCGTCGTGTCCGGCGGCAAGGTCTATTTCGGCTGCCAGGACGGCAAGGTCTACGCCGTCGACTCCTCGTCGGGTGCGGAAAAAGCCTCGTACGACACCGAAATCGGGTCGACCGGCAAAATCGGCATCGACGGCGGCGGCGTCGCCGTGGACAAGGCCTCGGGCACCGTCTTCGCCGGGACAACGCTCGGGCTCTACGCGTTCGACCAGGCTTCGGGCAAGCTCAAGTGGAAGTTCCTCACCGTGGGCAACGTCAACACATCGCCGCTTGTCCTCGACGGCAAGGTCTACTTCGGATGCGCCGACGCCAACTTCTACTGCCTCGACGTCTCGCCTGCGGACGTGGCCGACGGCGAGGCCAGGAAGGCGGACTGGATTCTCAAGCTTCCTTCCGCGGTCACCTCCGTGCCCGTGGCGCGCGACGGGATGATCTACGTCGGCGCGGGCGAAACCATGGTCGAAATCCCCCTCAAGGCGCTCAAGCCCGACGACCAGGCTACGTGGAGGCTCGAAGGCACGCCCTTCACCACGGGCGGGACCATCAGGGGAAGGGCCGTGTTCCACGAGAAGCTGATTGTCTTCTCCTCCCTCGACGGCTGCCTGTACGCCGTCGAAACCCCCGGGCTCGAACGGCTGGTCTGGAAATTCAACGCCGGCGCATACAACTCCTCGTCCAGGGAGAACATCTCCCCGCCGGTGATAGTCGACCGTTCCGTCTTCGTCGGGAACAATGCGGGCAGGTTCTTCTCGGTCGATGCGGGCAAGGGCACGGTGAACTGGTTCCGCGAGCTCGAAGGCAGAATCTTCCTCCAGCCCGTGGCCACGGACTCGGGCGTGGTCTACGCGGTCTCGCAGTCGGCCGAAAGGGTCCTGATATTCGGGTTCAGGGAGTGAGCCCGCAGAGCGTTGCCGACCGGTAGACTGCTTCGGATCATCGAGACCCTCGCCCCGACATCCGCAAGTCGTCGTTGTAGCCACGGCACGGAGCCTGTCCGCAGAAGCTGCACACAATACATCAAAGCGAAGGCGGATTGCCGTGATCTTCGCCCCAACTGAGTGGGGCGGCTACATTCTCAGGCCGATTGGGAGGGCGAACCGCTCGAAGAGCCTGCGTAGCCCACGCTCCGACCAACAGGCGAAGCAAGCTCGAAGAGCCTGCGTAGCCCACGCTCCGACCAACAGGCGAAGCAAGGCTGGCGAGCCACTTCGCATCGAATACGAACGGATTTGGCGGAAAGAGCACATTCCTCGCTTCTTGGTATATACTGTAAGTGCCGATTGAGCCGCGCGAACCCCGGCGGCCTTTAGCGCGCGTGGAGTTGCGATGTCTCCGGTCCCTGAACAGGCATGCAAGCAAGGCGGAATCAGGCGCGCCGACGCGGCCTTTGCCGCCATGGCCCTCTCGGTGCTGGGGCTCCTGGCGGTCTCCCTCGCGGTCCAGGGCGTCCGGGCGCCCGCCGGCCCGGCGGGATCGTCCGCGCGCGCCCCGGTGCACCCGCTCTCTCTCGATGACGTCCGGCGCGAGGGGCTCTCGATGGAGCCCGCGAGGTACTGGGAGAAGATGGCGGGGGCGGCCGTGAAATGCTCTTTGTGCCCCGCAGGATGCAGCATCGAGGAGGGATCGAGGGGGGCGTGCAGGGCGAGGTGGAACCACGAAGGCGAGCTGTTCGCCCTGACCTACGCGAGGCCCCTGGCCGTGTCGCCCGATCCGATAGAGAAGAAGCCGCTGTTCCACGTCCTGCCCGGCGCGGGCGCGTTTTCGATAGCCGCCGCGGGGTGCAACCTGGGCTGCGTATTCTGCCAGAACTGGACGATTTCGCAGGCGTTCCCGGAGAAGTCGGATTTCTACGTGCTCCTCGAGGGGCGGCTGGTGCACAAGAAGGGGTTCGCGGACAACCTTCCGGGCGGGGCGGCGTTCTCCTTCGTCGGCCCGGAGGTCGTCGCCCGGGCCGCGGAAGCGAACGGCTGCGAGACGGTCGCATACACCTACACCGAGCCGACGGTGTTCTACGAGTACATGCTGGACTGCGCCAGGGAGGCGCGGAAGCGGGGGCTCCGCAACCTGTGGATAACGTGCGGGTACATTTCCGAGGCGCCGCTCAGGGAGCTCTGCAAGTGGATGGACGCGGCGAACGTGGACCTCAAGGGGTTCAGCGAGCGGTTCTACCGCGAGTACTGCGGCGCGAGGCTGAAGCCCGTGCTCGACGCGCTCAAGGTCATGAAGTCGGAGGGGCTCTGGGTGGAGATTACGAACCTCGTGATTCCCGGGGCCAACGACTCGGACGAGATGCTGCGCGATCTTTCGAGGTGGGTCGCCGTGGAGATGGGGCCGGACACGCCCCTGCACTTCTCGCGCTTCCATCCGGACTTCAAGCTGACGGACCGCAGCCCGACGCCGGTGAAGACGCTGGAGAGGGCCAGGGAAATCGCCAGGGCTGAAGGGCTGAGATACGTCTACATCGGCAACATCCCGTTCAAGGACGGCGAGACCACGTTCTGCCCCTCCTGCGGGAAGGCGCTCATCGTGAGGAGGGGGTTCGAGGTGGAGAAGAACGTCCTGAAGGACGGGCGCTGCCCCTCATGCTCCGCCGCCGTCGCCGGTATATGGAAGTGATTCCTGCACGGCATGGCCGTCGTGCTGGGGCTGGTCGCCGAGGACCTTGAAGCCCAGGAGCGTCATGTCGTCGTCCTGCTCGGTCCCCATGATGAAGAGCTGGAACACGTAGTGGATTGTTTCCACGATGTCCTTGGCGCTCTTGCCGGCGTGCTGCTTGAGGAGCGCCTTGAGGCGTTCGATTCCGAACTCCTCGCCTGCGCGGGATTTCGCCTCCACGAGGCCGTCGGTGTACTGGAACACGAACTCGCCCCGCTTGAGCTTCGTGGTCATCTCCTCGGTGAAGTTGCTGAACACGGGCTCGCGCTGCATGCCCAGCACGATGCCCTTGGGCTTCAGTTCCGTCACGGTGCCCCCGTCCTCCGGGCCCACGATGAACGTAGGGTTGTGCCCCGCGCGGCAGTGCCTGAGCTCCGCTCCGGGGATGTCGAGAATGCCGTAGAACGCCGAGACGAACGTCATGTCGTCCAGGTCGTCCGCCAGGTCCTGATTCGCCCGCACGAGAACGTCCTTGGGAGAATCCTCGTCCCGGCCGAAGATGTTGATTGTCTTCTTGGCCATCCCCATGACGATGGCCGCGTCGAGCCCGTGCCCGGACACGTCGCCTATAACGACCCCGAGCTTGGTGTCGGACACGTTGACGAAGTCGTAGAAGTCCCCCCCGAGCTTGGACGCGGGCTTGTAGACGCAGTGGAAGTCGTACCCGTCGATCACAGGAGGGTTGGGGAGCATGTGGAGCTGCTTCTTCTGGGCCGCCTTGAAGCTGTGCTCTATCTCCTGCTTTTCCTGGATCTCGCGGGCCACTGCCCTGAGACGGTGCGTTCTCTTCTTGAGGTCCCCGATGGCTCCTCCTCCGGTTCACCAAGAAAAATCGAGCATAGCAGGCGGCCCCCCGGCAGTCAAGTTCGCACATGCCCCGCCCGGCGCCTGCAGGCCCGGTCACTTCGCTGTTGCCCGTGTCCCGCGGCCCGGATATATATATTATCGAAGCATCGGGGCGTAGCGCAGCCTGGTCTAGCGCGCCTGGCTTGGGACCAGGAGGTCGGAGGTTCAAATCCTCTCGCCCCGAAAAGAAAATCGGGCACGGTGAGCGTGTGTT
>JBFZBV010000613.1:0-19330 GCA_041308285.1 Planctomycetota bacterium
CCTCCATGTACGCGCACGCCTGATTGGAATGCGGATTGATTCGATACGGGTAGCGTTCCAATTTTGCTGCTTTCGACGCGCGCAATCCACGAAAAGTTCCCGCAAATCGCGCGGACTGCCCTTCCAGGCCTAGGACTCGAGCGGAAAGGGGATTTACGGCACCACGATGTCCTGGATTTCCACGCGCGTGTACTTCTGCCTGTGCCCCATGTGCCTGCGGGAGTTGTCGGTTCTGCGGATGTAGAAGATTCTCTGCTTCGGGCCCTTAATCTCGCCCAGGACCTTGAATTTCACGCTGGCTCCCTTGACGAGCGGCGTGCCGAGGAGGTCGCCCTTGTCGAGCCCGCCGATCATGAGCACTTCCTGCATGACCGAGCTGCGGCCCTCGGGGACGTCGAGCCTGTCGATTTCGAGCATGTCGCCCTTCTTGACCCTGAACTGCCTGCCCCTGTCCCTGACGATTGCGTACATCTGAAGGCTCCTCGAAACCTGCGCCGCGCGCGGCGCGCGCGACGGACCCGCGTGAAAAGAAGGATTATATGAATGCCGGGGCCGAATGCAAGGGGCGGGATGAAAAATATGCCCCAATCAGGGCCCGATTTCCGCGCCGTCCCTGCCGAGGAGCCTGAGCCGCTTCACGCCCTTTTCAGCCGATTCCGAGGCGGCTATGACGATGCCCTTGCCCGTCCTGGCCTCGATTTCCGCGATGTCCGCCTTCCTGCCGTTCAGGAGGATTTCCGCCGCGCCCCTGCTCGCCTCGACCTCGGCGCTGCAGGCGTCGTCCCGGCGCAGGGAGTGCCTCAAATCGCGGATTATCGACAGCGCCAGGCTCTCGTCGCTGAGGACGAACCCAGCGCCCTGACATGCCGGACAGGGGTCGAGCCGCGCCGTGGCCAGGGACTGCTTCTGCCTCCTGCGCGTGAGTTCGAGAAGGCACAAATCGGACATGCGGAGCACCTTGGCCCTAGCCCTGTCCGCGGACATCGCCTTCTTGAACGCCTTTTCCACCGCCCTCCGGTTCTCCCGGTCCTTCATGTCGATGAAATCGACGACGATGACCCCTCCGAGGTCCCTGAGCCGGATTTGCCTGGCGATTTCCTCGGCCGCCTCCAGGTTGACAGCCAGGGCCGTCTCCTCCACGGACCCGCCCTTCCTGTAGGCGCCGGAATTCACGTCTATGGCCGCGAGCGCCTCGGTCTGCTCTATGACCACCGACCCGCCGGAGCGGAGCGCGACGCGGCGCTCGAAAACCCTCTCGATTTCCTTCTCCACGCCGTAGCCGTGGAACAGCGGATCGGCCCCCTCGTACAGCCTGACAATGCCCTTGTGCCGCGGCGACATTATGTTCAGGTAGTCCTTCGCCTTGCGGAAGAGGTCCTTCGAGTCTACGACAATCTCCTCCACGTCCGGGTCCGCGAAGTCGCGGAGGACCCTGATGGCGAGCTCGCTCTCCTCGTAGACGGCCCCCGGGGCCTCGAGTCCCTCCGCGCGGCCCTGCACGTCCCTCCAGAGCCTGAGAAGGCGCCCCAGGTCCCTCCGGAAATCGGCCTTCCTCATGCCCTGGCCGGCGGTCCTGATAATCCCGCCCATGCCCGGCGGGAATTCCATCTCCTCCAGCACCTCCTGGAGCCTCGAGCGTTCGCACTCGTCCTCGATTCTGCGCGAAAGGCCGATTCTGCCCCAGAACGGCATCAGGATGAGGTACCTGCCCGGAAGGGAGACGTTGGTGGTCAGCGCGGGGCCCTTGGATCCGGAGGCTTCCTTCGTCACCTGCACGAGAACCCACCGGCCGGGTGCCAGGATGTCCTCGATTCGTGCTTTCGGACGTTTCGCCCGGGGGCCGGGCAGGCCCGAATCGCCCGGCCCGGAGGCCGCCGGGAAAAGGGCGTCGTTCACGTGCAGGAAGCCGTGCTGAGGCGTGCCGATGTCGACGAAGGCGGACTGTATCCCGCGCTCGACGTTGGCCACCCTGCCGCGGTACACGCCGCCCAGTGTCTGCATCCGCGTTCCGCGCTCGACGTAGAGTTCCTCCAGCCGGCCTCCGTCCATGACGGCGACGCGGCATTCGCCCTCCTCGAGTCCGTTTATGAGCATTCTCTTCATCTTCTGATTGCGGCCCTGGCCGCCCGCAGGGGAGCACGAAATGCGCGTCAACTCAAGAATTCCCAAGAGCCGTCGATTCTTGGGGGAATCTTTCCGGAGAAAGTTTCCCCATAATCACGGTCATCTCGGGAACTCTCAAGCCGACGCATGTGCCTGCCTGTCCGGTTCCGGCCCGCGCGGGCCGTGTTCGAACTCGACGCGCGTGCGGGCGACCTCCAGGCGCCCGACCGCCTCCGGTCCGAAGACCGCCCCGATGACTTCCTCAATCCTCGGGGGCAGGCCTGCGAGGTGGTCGACTGCGACGTCCGCCCATGCTCCGGCGCCGTCGAAGCTCAGGGTGGCGCCTTTCGGAGGCTCGCCAGGGCGTCCCTGCATTCCTGCGGGCAGGAAGACCCTGTATGCGCATGCCGCGACCCGGGAACGCCTGCCGGCCGGGAGATTCTCCGCCGAGCCGAAGGCTATGCCGGCGGGCATTGTGCGGTTCAAGGCGAGCGCGACCGCGGAAGGATCGGCCTGTTCGGAGAGGTCGATTTCAAGCGCCTCGTCCCAGCCCTCGAAGCCCAGCTTGAGGGCGGGGGCCAGCGAGATGCGCGGATGGGGGTTGAACCCGCCGGTCATGGCCATGGGGAGGCCCGCTCTGCGGCCGGCGCGCTCGAAGAGGCGCATGAGATCCCTGTGGGACAGGAACCTGGCCGCCCCCTTCTTCGCGAACCTCAGGCGGTATCTGAAAACCGCGTCCATCGGGCCCGAGGCGGAGCCTCGGCTACCATTTCCTGGCCTGGTCCCTCCTGCGGGAGGGCTCGGGCTTTCCGGATTCCCCGGCTTCGTCTGCGCCGTCGCCGGCGAAGTAGTCCCTGAACTCCTTGGGCGCCGTCTTGTCGGGCCCGCCGGTCTTCGACGGCTGGGGAGTGCCCTTCTCGGGCTCGGGCATCTCGAACTTGCCGTGCCTCAGGCTCTCGTAGTACTCCTTTTCGAGGAGTTTCGTGCGGCTGTCGAGCTGGGACTTGAGCGCGGACCGGGCGGTCTTGGAATCCCTCATGAGGTTGACCGTGATGAAGATGAGGATGTTCCGCTTCTCGCTCATCCTGTAGATGTTCTTGAAGAGGTAGCCGATGAGCGGGATGTCGCCGAGGAGGGGCCACTTGTTGATTTGCTCGTTCTTGAACTCGTGCACGAGTCCGCCGATGACCGCGGTCTCTCCGTCCTCCAGGATCATGTTGGTCACGACCGTGGAGGAGGAGACCCTGGGCAGGTCGATGGACTGCTGGCCGATGGAGAACCTGTCGAAGCCCTTGAGGGGGGAGGACACGCCCGTGAGGTCCCTGAGGGTCGGGATAATCGTCATCATAATCTTGCCGGCCTCGCGGATGACGTGGGGCTTCACGAGGAGCTGGAAGCCGACGTCGACGGGCGAGTTTGCGCCCTCGGAAATCTGGGCCTGCGCGCCTCCCGACTGGGTCTGGGTGACCTCGAGTTCGGCGTACCTGACGGACTCGCCGACGAATATCGTGCCGACCGTGTTGTCGAGTATGCCCAGCGTAGGCCTCTGCGATATCTGGGTCATCTTGTCGTTCTTGAGGTAGCTAAGCATCGCGGAGAACTGGTTCATCGTTATTCTGCCGAACGTGTAAGGCGAGTCGGTGAAATTGGAGACGTCGGTCGTCGTGGGCCCGCGGCGGAACTGGTCGTTCTCCACGGAAATGCCGAGCTGGTCCTCGAAGCCGCCGCGGCCAAGGTTGAAGGGGAGCCTGGTATAGAAGCTGCCGAGGCCCGTCTCGGGATCGATGCCGAACTTCGGCCCGTTCTGCCAGTTGACGCCGACGTCGAACGTGTCGGTGCGCGTCGTGGAGATGAACTTCACCTCCACCATGACCATCGCAGGCTCGACGTCGATGAGCTTGATGATTTCCTTGATTTCCCTGATTTTCGTCGGGACGTCGGTGATGAGGAGGGAGTTGGAATGCTTGTCGTATTCGAGCTGGCCCACGTCCTTGGAAATCACTTCCTTGAGGGCGTTGCGGAGGGTGAACTCCTTGAGCCTTTCCTTCTCGTCCGGAACCGTGGGCTTGCCCTGGACGAGCTCGTTCTTGATTGTCGCCACGTAGTCGCCGGGCAGGGTGATGTACTTGAGCCTGATGACCTCGGTTATGAGCTCCTTGGTGAGGGACGCCGGGTCGGCGATGCGGTAGACCGGCCCTTCCTCGAGCACGACCGTGAGCCCCACGGACTTCACCACGGTCTCGAGGGCCTTCATCCATGGGAGGTTGGAGATGCGCAGCGTGACGCGCTTGCCTTCCCCGACGTCGGACCCGATGACGATGTTCTTGTCGCTTATGCGGGCGATCTGGTCGACCACGATGCGCACGTCGGCGTCCTCGAACACCATCGTGACGACCGGCGGCTGGTAGACCATGAAGACCTTCTCGTCGATGACGTCAATCTGGCACCTGGCGGCTTCGGCGACGAGCCTCAGCGCGGTCTTCCAGTAGACGCCCTCGAGCTTGATGGTCACCCGCATCTCGGGCGCCTCGCTGATGGGCTTGCCGTCCTTGTTCTTTCCGAGGACGATGTTCTCCCCGGTTATCGAACGGATGTAGTCGACCACCGCGGCAAGGGGCTTCTCCTTGACGTCGATGTCGATTTCCTTCTTGAAGCCCATGTCCGGCTTCGAACCCGCCGGCCTCTCGACCGGGGTATCGTCCGGGGTCTGAGCCGACGCCGCGACGGCCGCGAAGACCGCCGCAATCAGCGCCGCTGCGAACACCTTGTTCGAAAGCATTTGGTGCTCCCTCCTCTATTTGTTGGAAGTATCCCTCTTGCCGAGGTTCACGCGGATGTTGAGCTCCTTGAACGTGAAGTGGACGTACTTGTTGCGGCTCACCGAGAAGAGCCTCACGTCCCTCGGCTTCTGGTCCTTGGCGACGATGTTGATGGCCTCGCCCTCGAGATAGCCCTTGCCGTTCACGATGGCTATCCTCTTGCCCGAGTCCGGCGTCCAGATGATTCCCGAGACCAGGATTTCGAAGCTGTTGAACTCCTCGATGGCCTTGCCCTTTTCCCTGTATTCCTTCGCCTTCGTGAGGATTGTCTCGGTCTCGGTAATCATTATCGTGAGCTTCAGCGCGGCCTCGAGCTCGTCCACCGCGAGGATGACGTTCTTCGGGTCGGACAGGTCGATGAACTTCTGCAGGCAGTCGAGGAACTTCCCGCCCATCTCCTCGATGTCGGTGCGAATCATTATGGGGATGTTGATTCCCTTGAAGTCCTTCATCAGGTTGACGAACACCCTGCACGCCTCGCGGTACTCGCCCTGGTTTATCTGGCTGTCGATGACCTTGGCCACGTCCTTGGTCAGCTTGATGATCATGTTCATGTAGAGCTCGCGGACGGGCTTTTCGAGGGCCTTGACCTGGTCCTTGATTTTCGTCAGCTCGTTGCGGTACTTCGGGGCGGTGAAATTCTGGACGTTGACGGTCCTGTCCAGCTCCTCCCACTCCTTGAGGATTTCCCTGGGGTCGGCGTTGGTCTTGAACATGACCTGGATTTTGTTGACCTTGGCCTTGAGGTCCTCGATGATCTTCTCGGCTTCCTTGTCGCTAGTGGGCCCCACCGGCTGCTGCCCCTCCGGGCCCACCGTCGGCCGCTCCGTGAGCTTCATCCTGAAGGGATCCGTGATTCTAGGGTCCAGCTGCGGCCCGGGCGGTATCTCGACCGACTGCCAGAACCTGCCCTGGGTTTCGATGCCTTCCATCTTCGCGGGCTGGACGAAGGCCACGAGGTTGGCGGTGAACTCGAGGATGTCGCGCTTGTCGCCCGTGCCCGAAGGCCTGAGCTTGCCGTTCTTCACGCTGAGAATCCTGTTGTAATGCTCGAGCCTGGTGAGGAAGTTATGGAGCTGGTGGAAGCCGCCCTGGACGCGGATGGCGATGTTAATCTCCTTCCAGGGCTTGACCGCGGGGCCGCGGCGGTAGCTCGCCGCCGCGTCGGCCCTGATGTCGTAGGACAGCATCTCGACTTCCGCGTTCGAAGCCTGGTACTTGATGCCCTTGAGCAGCTCGGGCTGGTACTCCTTGTCGGGGACCTTGTCGATGTTCTCGTCGAACCTCTTCCTGAGCTCCTCCACCGCCCTCGAAAGCGCGGGGATTTTGACGATTTTCGCGTGCAGGTCGGTCGACTCCTTCTTGACCTGGTCCATCTGCTCGTAGTTGTCCTGTATGCGCTGGTAGTCGATGAAGGCAAGGACGCCGAACGCGACGGCCACCAGGCCCACGACCACTATGAGCACCAGGAAGAGCTGCTTTTCCGAAAGGTTACCCACCGCAACCTCCTGTTTCCCCCGGGGGTAGAGCCGCGCCGGGGGAGGAAATCCTCAGGTCATTGACCCTTTTTCTGATCGTCCTTCTTTTCCTGGCCCCCCGCAGGCTGCCCGCCCGCCGGCGCGCCCTGGGGCTGGGCGGCAGCGGCCGCAGGCTGCGCGGCCGCAGGAGTTTTGGCCTTGAGCTGGATGTCGAACGGGAAGCTCACCGACTTGTCCGGGATATATCCCTGCCGGTCGGTCACCTTGAGCCTGATTTCGCCCAGGTTCTCGATGTTCTGTGGAAGAGTCCGGCCTTCCTTCTGCTTCAGGACCTCCTCGACGAACAGGGAGTACATCCCGAAGTCGGACCCGGCCAGGTCCCCGTTGAAGCTGATTGTCCCGCCCGGAACGGGCTTGCCGGGCGACGGGGCGGCGTCCGGCGGCCCTGCGAATCCGAGGTCGGATATCCAAATCAGGAGGTTCTCGTTCTCCTTCTCCGCGTCGCTGAAGATTGTGACCAGATCCTTGATGTAGATCCCCCACTTCTCCTTGCTGGCCTCGATGTCCTTGACCATCTTGTCGAGCCCCTGGTACTTCTGCTGCTGCTTGATGAGAGCCTCGTATTCGAGGACCTTCCTCTGCTTCGCCTCTTTCTCGAACACCGCCTCCTTGAGGTCGTTGACGGCCTTCGGAAGCCAGACGATATGGCAGTAGAGGAAGACGAACAGGACGAGCACGCAGAAAACCACGCCGCCCAGGATGCCGAGGAGCATCGGCAGGGGCGTCCGCTCCTTGACCCTGTATTCCGGGGGCAGAAGGTTGATGCGTATCATCTTCTAGTCCTTTCTCAATCTCGACGCGAGCCCCATGCAAATCGCGAGCTGGGGGCCGTTCTCCTTCATCATGTCCACGTCGACCTTGCCCGAGACCTCGATGTTTTCCGTCGGGTCCCACAGGGCGGTCTTGCGGTCGAAGATTCTTGCGAAGGTCTCCTCGAGCTGGGGGAACTTGGCCCCGCCGCCCGACAGGAACACCTCTTCCACCTCGGAGTCGAACTGGTTCTCGTAATAGTCGAACGAGAGGTGGATTTCGTTGCCGAGGTCCTCGATGGTCGGGCTCACGGCCTCCATGAGCTCGCCTATGCGGTCTCCCGGGTCCTTCTTGAGGGACTCGGCCTCGTGGGCCTCGAGCCCCAGGCGCTTGGAAATCGCGTCGGTGAAGTCGTTGCCCGCGAGGTATATTTCGCGCGTGAAGAACGAGACCCTGCCGCGCTTTATGTTGACGTTCGTCTTGTTGGCCCCGATGTCGATGAGCGCTACGACCTTCTCCTTCTCCTCCATCCTCGGGCTCATGAGGTCCTTGAATTCGAAGGCGTTGCCGAGGGCGAACGAGTCGATGTCGATTATGGTGGGTATGAGCCCGGCCTGCTGAATCAGCGACACGTGGTCGTCTATCAGGCTGCGCTTCACGGCCACCAGGAGGACCTTCATCTCCTCGGACTCCTGGGCGCCCTCGCCGGTCTTCACCTCGTCCTCGAGCTTCTGGCAGTCGAGCACGACCTCGTCGACCTCGAAGGGGATGTACTTGTCCGCCTCGAACTTGATGGCGTTCTGCAGATCCTCCTCCGACATCTTGAGCATCGAGACGTAGCGCACGATGACGGAACGCCCCGACACGGCCGTCACGACGCGTTTGGCCTTAAGTCCATAGGTCCCGAGGACTTCCCGTATGATGTCCCGCTGGGTCTCCTCGGACGGGATTTCCATCTGGCCGTACCCGGTGATCACGAACCTCTCCCCTTCCTGGGAGAGTTCCACGGCCTTAATCGTGTTCGAACCTATGTCGAGCCCCAGGATGGATCTTGACTTGCCGAACATCTATTCCCCCCGTAAGTTATTAGGTGCGAAAAATTTCAGTGAGCGAATTATATTCGGGCTTCCGCCCAAGTCAAATCTTTTTTTCGGCCTCCCGGCGATCCCGCGCCTCCCGAATCAGCTCGAGGGACCTGGTCAGGGCCTCCTCCGCCTTCGCGGCCTCGTTGAAGCCCGACACCGTCTGCCAGAGCTCCCTGGCCTGGTCCATGTCCACGTTCCGGACGATGTCCTTGATGTCGGATATCATGGCCGGGCTCATGCTGAGGTGCCTCAGGCCCATTCCCAGGAGGAGGACGAGGTACCGCGGATCACCCGACATCTCGCCGCACATGGTGACCTCGATTCCGGCCTTCTCCCCGGCCCTGAGGACGTTCATAATGAGCTTGAGCACCGCGGGATGGGCCGGCTGGTACAGGCCCGCCACGGTCTCGTTGTTCCTGTCGACGGCCAGCGCGTACTGGATGAGGTCGTTCGTCCCGATAGAGAAGAAGCTGACCCTCCGGGCGAGCTCGTCCGCGATGATGGCCGCGGCCGGAACCTCAATCATGGTCCCCACCTGGACGTCCTCGTTGATTTCCGCCCCCTCATCGGCCATCTCCTGCTTCACGTCCTCGAGCACGGCAAGGGCGACGTCGAGCTCCTCCAGGGACGACACCATGGGGAACATCACCTTCACGTCGCCGAATTGGGACGCCATGAGTATCGCCCTGAGCTGGTCCTTGAACATGTCCATGTGGCGGAAGCAGAGCCTCAGGGACCGCAGCCCGAGGAAGGGGTTGGGCTCGTGCACCGCCCCGATGCCCTCGAAGACCTTGTCCGCCCCCAGGTCGAACGTGCGTATGGTGAGGGGCCTCCCCTTGAGGTTGATGACCGCCTCCTTGTAGAAGGACAGGTGGTCCTCCACGGTCGGGAAGGGCGTCCTGGCCCAGATGAACTCCGTCCTGAACAGGCCTATGCCCTCGGCGCCGTGCTCCAGGGCGAGCTTGATTTCCGACGGGTACTCGATGTTCGCGAGCAGGTGAATCCTGTACCCGTCCGGCGTCTCCGCCGGAAGGGGCTTGAGCCGCCTCCGGATGGACTCCTCGCGGGAGAGGAACTCGTCCCTCTTCGTCCTGTAGGCCGCGATTGTCTCGTCGTCGGGGTTGAGGACGACCTTCCCGTCCATCCCGTCCACGACGACGACGGTCCCCGCCTCGACCTCGGGGAGCACCTCGCCGAGCCCGACGACCGCCGGGATGCCCAGGTTGCGGGCTATGAGCGCGGTGTGCGACGTCCTGCCCCCGGCCTCGGTCACGAGGCCCATCACCCACTTCTTGGGCATGGAGACGGTCTGGGAAGGGGTGAGGTCGTGGGCGAAGACGACGACGGGCCTGACGAGGTGGTCGAGCTCGTTCATCTTGCGGCCGGTGATTCGCGATATGATGCGCCTCTTGACGTCGATTATGTCCTTGTCCCTGCGGGAGAAGAAGTCGTCGCCGATTTTCCTGACGGAGTCTATCTTGGCGTGCAGCACTGTCGACACCGCGGACTCGGCCGTGTAGCCGTCCTTCCGCACCTTCGACTCGAGCTCGGCCGAGAGGGCGGGGTCCTTGAGCATGAGCTGGTGGAACTTGAAGATGTCCGCGTAGTCCGCGGTCACGCCGGAGGCGTTCTTGAGCCTGCTGATTTCCTCGCCGGCCTCCTCCATGGCGGCGCGGAGAATCGCCACCTCCTCCTCCTCGCCGCCGGGCTTGACCGTTGTGCGGGCCGTCGGCGCGTCCGGCGTGTCGATAATGTAGGCTTCGTTGATGGAGATACCCTGGGATACGGCGATTCCCTTGAATTCCTTCATCAGGCCGGCTTGTCCGTTCTCTGGGCCTTGTCGGCTCCCAGTTCGCCGAACCCGGCGAGGAAAAGGCCCTCGACGGCGTCGGCGGCCTCGACCGCGTCGTCGCCCTCCGCGAGGAGAAGCAGCTCCGTGCCTTTTACAGCGGCGAGCATCATCACGCCGAATATGCTCTTCGCGTCGGCCTCCTCCTCCCCCTTGCGGAAGAGGATTTTCGACGTGAACTTGTTCGTAAGCTCGACAATCTGCGTGGCGGGCCTTGCGTGAATGCCCATGTCGTTGATGATCCTGATGTGTCTCTCAATCGGAGGCATATCCACCGTCGCATGCGCTGGCGGCCCGAGGACGGGCGGAGCAGGGGCTCACTCCTTCTGCTTGCCCCTGTGGCCGTGCAGCTTTTCCTTGTGCTTCGTGACCTGGCGTTCGATTTTGTCCAGCACGAGGTCCAGGGCGGCGAGGATGTTCTCGCCCTTCGCGACGGCCAGGAACTGGCCGCCTTTGGGCGCTCCGGCCGCGATTTCGGCGGTCATTGCCGTGCCTTCGCTGGTGAGCGTAATCTTGATGTCTCCCAGGCGCTCGAAGAACTTCTCGAGCTTGCCGACCTTGGACTCGACGTATTCCCTCACGTCCTTGGTCACGTCGAAGTGCCTTCCGACAACGCTGATGTTCACCGATCCTCCGCACAAAAAGCGCACGCGACGGCGCGCAGGTCACAGACCCGTCGAATCCGTTCCGTCAAGTGCCGAATTCAAGCCTCTCGGCGTTCCTGTTGTCAAGCTTGCTGATTGTCCTTATCTTCCCGGCGGTCTTGGCGTGGTTGTACTCGAGCCTCTGATACGACACGGACTTGCCGTCGAACACCACGTAGCATGCTCGGTTGTCGCCGTCCCTCGGCTGGCCCACGGACCCGACGTTAATGATGTACTTCTCGTCTTCCGCGAGGTCGAAGGTCCCCCCGACCTCGACGGGCGTGTAGAAGCGGCTCTCCTGCGTAATCACCCCCGGAGTGTGCGTGTGGCCCACGAAGCACACCCACTCGACCATGTCGAAAATCTCGCGGATTTTCTGCGGGATTTCGCCGAACAGGTCCTCGGTGTCGGACTTGAGGATGTACTCCATCGTGGGGTCGCGCGGCGAGCCGTGGACGAACAGGATGTTCCCCTCGTTGTACGTGAGGGGCAGCTCCTTTATGAGGTCCCACCTTACCCGCTTGGACGCGAAACTGTGCCATTTCGGCTTGAGCTGGTTGCGGGTCCAGTCCACGGCCTCCTTGGCGATGGGGTTGAAGCCGAAGGCGCCCGAGATCACCGCTTCCTCGTGGTTGCCGCGCAGATTGACGTCGAAATCCGCGGCTATGTCGATGCACGCCACGGGGTCGGGCCCGTAGCCGATTATGTCCCCCAGGCAGACGACCTTGTCCAGGCCCTTCTTGCGTATGTCATCCGTAACCAAGGACATGGCTTCGAGATTCGCGTGTATGTCGGATATGATGGCATACGGCTTCACTTAATCCACCTGCAAGACCGTGGGAAAACCAGGGTCCCCGGAATCCGGCGAAACAGCGATTTTACCGCTGACGAGGCCGAAATCAATAAAAATCGGACGCGAAAGGGGCGAGCTCCCTGACCGGCCTGCCGTGAAGCGGCGTGCAGTAGCCGTCGTAGGCCACGGCCGCAAGCGTGAGCCCGCTGCCGGGCAGCGACGGCCCGGCCCGCTCCCTGCGGCCCGCGGCGAACACGTCCTCGACCAGGCCGGGCCCCGCCCTGCCCATGCCGACCATCACCAGCGTGCCGGCCATGGACCTCACCATCTTATAGAGGAACCCGTCCGCTTCCACGGCGAAAAGAACCGCCGATCCGACCCGCTCCACCTCCGCCCTTGCGACGGTCCTCACCGTGCTCCCGGGCCTGCCGCCGGAGCAGGAGAAGCCCTTGAAGTCGCGCGTGCCCGTGAGAAGCCCCGCGGCGGCCTTCATCGCCGCCGCGTCCAGCGCCGCCCCGCAGTGCCAGAAGTACCTGCCCAGCATTGCCGGCCTCGAGGAGGAATTCCTTATCGCGTAGACGTAGGTCTTGGACTTCGCCGAGAACCTCGGGTGGAAGGCGGGATCGGCCTCGGCGGACTCGAGCACCGCGATGTCGCGCGGAAGGGCCGAGTTGAGCGCCGCCGCGAACCTGCCGGCGGGGATTGAGGACCCCGTGCGGAAGGCCGCGACCTGCCCGAGCGCGTGGACGCCCGCGTCCGTGCGGCCCGACCCGTGCAGCACGGTCTTCGCCCCGGTCAGGCGCTCGAGCGCCGACTCCAGCGCCTCCTGGACCGTGGGGGAGGCGGGCTGCCTCTGCCAGCCCGCGTAGGCGGTGCCGTCGTACTCGAGGAGGAGGCGTATGTTTCTCATGCGGACAATCCCCCGGCGGGCGCCCCGCGGGGGTTCACAGGCCCAAATCCGACACTTCCGCGGGCGCCGGAGGGACGGACTCCACGATTTCGCGGATTATGCCGTCCGTGGAGACCCCTTCCGCCTCGCCCTCGAAGTTGAGGATTATCCTGTGCCTCAGCGCGGGGCAGAGGCAGGCCTTGACGTCCCCGACGCTCGCGTTGTACCGGCCCGCGAGCAGGGCCAGCGCCTTGGCGCCGAGCACTACAGCCTGGGCCCCCCGGGGCGACGCGCCGTAGCGGACGTATTTCCTCACCCTCTGGGGCGCCTTCGGGTCGGACGGGTGCGTCGCGAGCACAATCCTCGCGGCGTAGTCCTTGATGTGGGAGGCCGCGAGGACCTCCCTGACCAGCCCGCGCATCCCGACGATTGCGTCTCCCTTGACCGTCATCGCGGCCGACGGCTCCGCCGGGCCGGTCGTGCGGTCTAAAATCTCGACCAGCTCCTCCCTTGCGGGGTACTTCACGTCCAGCTTGAAGAAGAACCTGTCGATCTGGGCCTCCGGCAGCGGGTAGGTCCCCTCCATCTCGATGGGGTTCTGCGTCGCGAGCACCATGAAGGGCGAGGGGAGATCGTGTCTCGTGCCGGATATGGTCACCGATCCCTCCTGCATGGCCTCGAGGAGCGCGGACTGGGTCTTGGGCGTGGCGCGGTTGATTTCGTCGGCGAGGACGATGTTCGCGAAGACGGGGCCCTTCTGGAAGGAGAAGGCGCGCGCGCCTCGCTCGGTCTCCGTGACGATGTTCGTGCCGGTGATGTCGGCGGGCATGAGGTCGGGCGTGAACTGGATTCTCGAGAACCTGAGGTCCAGGGCCCTGCTCAGTGCGCGCACGATGCGGGTCTTGCCGAGTCCCGGCACTCCCTCGATGAGGGCGTGGCCTCCGCAGAGCAGCGTCACGACGATGTGGCGCACGAGGTCGGCCTGGCCCACTATCTCCCGCGCAATCTCGGCTTCCAGTGCTTCCGTGCGTTTCACGAAATCGCCGACATGCGCTTCAATCCGGGCCCTGTCCTGCTCTGCTGGCATCAGTAGCGCTTCCTCTGGCGGGAGGACGGTATCCTGAGCATCTTCCTGTACTTCGTAACCGTTCGCCTCGCGATGTTCAGGCCGTCCTTCTTGAGCACGTCGGCAATCTCGTCGTCGCTCATGGGCGCCACCTTGTCCTCGGTCTCGATTATCTCCTTCACCTTGTTCTGGACGCTGGTCCTCGAGACCCTCTCGCCCAGGGACGTGGCGGTCCCGCCCGTGAAGAAGAACTTGAGCGGGTAGATCCCCCTGTCGGTCTGGACGTACTTGTCGGCAATCGCGCGGCTCACGGTCGACACGTGGATGTCGAGGCTCTGGGCAATCCTCTGCATCTTCAGCGGATTGAGGTGCGACACCCCGTGCTCGAGGAAGGTCTTCTGGTGGTCGAAAATCTTCTGCGACACCCTAATCAGCGTGTTCTGCCTCTGCTCGATGGCCTCGATGAGCCACCTGGCCGCCTCAATCTTCTTCTTTATGAACTCCCTCGTCTTGGCGTCCCTGGACTTCTCCTCCAGGAGCTGCCTGTACGCCTTGCTTATGCGGAGCGAGGGCACGTACTGCTCCTGCAGCTTCACCGAGTACTCGCCGTCCACGCGCTCGACAATCACGTCGGGCAGGATGTACTGGGCGCTCTCGCTCGCGAACTTCGAACCCGGCCTGGGGTTGAGCTTCGCGATTTCGTCGAGAATCTCCTTCACCTCCTCCATGGACCTGCCCAGCTCCTTGGCGATTTTCGGGAGCCGGTTCTTGTATATGTCGTCCAGGTGGTTGCGAATCAGCTTCTCCTTGATTACGAACTGCTCGTCCGCCTGGTCGAGCTGGAGGAGGAGGCACTCCATGGTGTTCCTCGCCCCGACTCCCGGCGGGTCGAGGGACTGAATCTCGGCCAGTATGGCTTCCGCAACCTCCTTCGGAATCGTCCCGCCCGCGAAATCGAAAATCTCGGGCAGGTCGTACCGCAGGTAGCCGTTGCTGTCTATGTTGTAGATCATTCTCTCCGCCGCGGTCCTCTCCTGGTCGGTCCTGGGCTTCATGTTGAACTGCTGGAACAGGTAGTCCTGCATGGACATGGGCTTGGCCGCCGTGTTCTGCATCGCCTCGTGCTTCTTGTCCTTCTCGCCCGACGACTTCGGCGGACCCTGCGACTGGGAGAAGTAGTCCGGGTACGTGTCCTCCATGTCGATGAGCTTCTCGAAGTCCTCCGCAGGCTGAGCCTCGCCCTCGACGACCTCGTCGCCCGCCGGAGCCGGCTCCTCTGGAGTCGGCTCCTTGTCCTCGGTCTCGGCCACCTCGAGGACCGGGTTCTCCTCCAGCTCCTGCTTTATGAGCTTGTCCAGCTCGAGCAGGGGCAGCTGGAGGATTTCGATTGACTGGATGATCTGCGGAGCGAGCTTGAGCTTCTGTTCCAGCCTGTGTTCGAGAATCGTTTCGAGACGCATGGCAACATCCTGTACAACCGGCCAGGTGAAACCCGCAACACAGGGCGATTATATCACAGCAGCGATTCCGGACAAAGGCTTTTCGCCGGCGCCCCCCCTCACGACCCCGCGCCGACCCTCCTGCGCAGCGACTCGGCGAGCGCCCCCTTCGAAGACCGGTCTATCGCGCCGCCCCTGGCCACGCCGGACGCTATCCTCGTCACCTTCGCGCCCGTCCCCTCGAGGGCCTTCGTTATGTAGAGAGACGTCCCGTCCCCTTCGATGTCAGGGTTCGTCGCGAGTATGATTTCAGAGACCCGATCCTTCGCCGCCCTCTGCGCCAGCGCCTCTATAGTCAGGTCCTCCGGCCCCACGCCGTCGAGCGGGGAGATCGTGCCGTAGAGCACGTGGTACAGCCCGCGGAAGCACCCGGTCTCCTCAATCGCCACCAGGTCCCCCGGCTGCTCAACCACGCATATCGAGGACCTGTCCCTCGAGGGGTCCGAGCAGATGTGGCAGGGGTCGGTCTCGGCCATGTTGAAGCAGATCCCGCACGGCTTGACCCGCTCCTTCACCTTGCGGATTGCCTCCGCGAGCCTCAGTGCGTCCTCCTGCGGGATTCTGAGGACGTGCTGCGCCATCCGCTCCGCCGTGCGCCTCCCGATGCCCGGCATGCGTTCGAACTCGGCTATCAGCCTCTCCACCGATTCCGGGTACGACGACATAATCCGCCCTGCCGAAATCCCGCCCGCCGTCCGGGGCCTAGCCTCCGAGCAGCCCGGGCGGCATCATCCCGCCGGTCGCCTTGCCCATCTCCTTCTGGGCGAGCGCCTTCGCCTTCTTCACGGCCTGGTTGAAGGCCGCGGCGAGGAGATCCTCGAGCATCTCTAGGTCTGCCGGGTCCACGGCCTGCGGGTCGATTTTCAGCGCGACCACCTCCTGGTTGCCGTTCATGTGGACCTTGACCACCCCCCCGCCCGCCGTGCCCTCGACGATCCGGTCCTTCAGATCGTGCTGGATTTTCGCCAGGTCCTTCGACATCTGCTGAGCCTGCTTGAGCAGATCGCCGAACCCTCCCATGTCCTTCATGCGGGTTCTCCTTTCACTTCACCTCGTCCTTCGGGACGATTTTCCCGTCGAACACCTTGAGCGCCGTGCGGATTACCGGGATCTCCTCGGTATCCCGCGCCCGCGGAGCCGTCCTGTCGGCCCTGTCCTCAGACACGCCCTCGAACGCGTCGCCGGCCCGGCCGCCGATTGCAACGCACATTATCCTCAGGTCGAGGCCCGCAATCTCCCTGAAGGCCTTGGATATCTCTTCCTTCCTGTCCTGTCTGGACGCCTGGTTGCGGTGCAGGGCCCTGTCCGCCGGGAAGCCCAGGTGCAGGCCCGACTCGTCCAGAAGGACGGGCTGGGCGTCGACGATGTACGAGGCCCAGGTGTGGGACTTCTTGAGGCGGGCGAGCACGGCGGGCCACGCCTTCCTGGCGTCTTCGAGGGCGGGCGGCGCTGCGGGCTTCGGTGCGGCAGCGGCTGCCGGCGCGGCGGAAGGCGCGGCTGCGCCGGGCTTCGCCGCGGCATCCGCATCCTCCTGCCCGACGGAATCCCCTTCCCCGCCCGCCGGGGGCAGGTCCTTGAGCGTCGCGAGCCTGACCATCGCGGCCTCGAGCAGGATCCTGCCCTCGAGGTCCATGCCGAGCTCCTTGCGGATCCTGTGGACGACCTGTATCGCGTAAATCAGCTCGTCCCTGCCGAAGAGGGCGGCGTGTTCCGCAAGCTCCCGCTCGGAGGCTGCCGACGCGGCGTCAATCGGCATCCTGCCGCCCGACGAGGCCAGCAGAAGGACGTCGCGCAGGTACTCCTCGAGCTTGAGCAGGAACTCTCCGGGATCGCGGCCGTCCTCGTAAATCCGGTCCACCGCCTCCAGGGCGCCCCGGACGTCCGAAGAGGCGAAGACCGACGCCATGCGCCTCACCTCCGCCAGCGGGACCCAGCCGAAGAGCCGCTCGACGGATTCGAGGGTTATCCTCCCCCCCATGGACAACAACTGGTCGAGAAGGGACTGCGAGTCCCTCATGCCGCCCTGCGATCGCCTGGCCACGGCCTCGAGCGCCGCCTTGTCCGCCTCCGCCCCCTCGGCGGCCGCGATTGCCGCCAGGCGCTCCTTAATCCGCGCCAGCGGCACGGGCCTGAAGTCGTATCTCTGGCAGCGGGACCTTATGGTGTCCGGGACGTTCTGCGGCTTCGTCGTGGCGAAGATGAACTTCACGTGCGCAGGCGGCTCCTCGAGTATCTTGAGCAGGGCGTTGAACGCCTGCACGGTGAGCATGTGCACTTCGTCGATGATGAAAATCCTGAACCTGGACTTCGAGGGGCTGTAGGTCGCGTTCTCCCTTATCGCGCGGATTTCGTCGATTCCGCGGTTCGACGCGCCGTCAATCTCCAGCACGTCGATGTCCCTGCCTGCGTGGATGTCCGCGCAGGACCGGCACGTCCCGCACGGGGTCTCCGTCGGGCCCTTCTCGCAGTTCAGGGCCGTGGAGAGTATCCTCGCCATCGAGGTCTTGCCCACGCCCCTCGGCCCGGCGAACAGGTAGGCGTGCCCTATGCGGCCCGTTGATATCGCGTTCTTGAGGGTCCTCGCCGCGCCGTCCTGGCCGATGACCTCGTCGAACGTCCTGGGCCTGTACTTGCGGGCGATAACGATGTAGCCCATCGCCTCTTCCTCAGCGCCTCGGAATCCGCAGGCTGCTCCGGCCTGCGCCGAGATTGTCCCCGGCCGGGTCCCGCTAGTCAAGCCGCGCGAACCTCCGGTTCGATCATTGACTCTGTTCCGCGGGCTGTACAGCTGTTTGGGTTCGGGGGTGCCCATCGGAGCGAGCGGACCAGTTTCGCGTCGAGAAGAGCTCCATACCTCCGGTTCGATCATTGACTCTGTTCCGCGGGCTGAACGGCAGTTTGGGTAAGGAAAAGTTTCAGGAAGGGGGTGCGGGGGGAACTGCTTTTCAAAGCGGGTCCCCCCGCAAGCGCCCGCACCGAAACGGCGCGTGTGCCTGCACGTGATCAGGGCCGGGCAGCGTCACCTGCCTTCGGGCAGGCCGGGGTGCAGGAGGCGGGCGAGGGCTTCGAGCCCGTCGGCGAACTCGAAAGGCGTGGGGTGGCATATCAGGTCCGCGCTGATGAGGTGCACCCTCCCTGCTTTCACCGCGGACAGCGAGGGGAACTCCTTCCACTTGTCCGCGGCCGCGGAACCCATGCCGGCCATGTCCACGACGACGATGACGTCGGGGTCGTCGAGCAGGACCTTTTCGAGCGGCACCTCGGGATATCTCTTCCTGAGACCCGCGGCGACGTTGATTCCTCCGGCGATCTCAATCATCTCGTGGTTGTAGGACCCCTCGGAGCACGAAATCAGCGGGCTGTCTCCGAGCTCGACCAGCGCCTTGGGGCGCGGCGCTCCGCCGACGCGCTTCCGGACCGATTCGACCCTCGCCCTGGCCTCGGCCGCAATCCCTTCCGCCCTGTCGCCAAGCCCGAGAATCCGCCCGAGCCTGCGGAACTGCTCCTCCATGTCCGAGAAGGTCCTGCTTTCCCCGAACACGAATACCGTGACGCCTTCGGCGCGCATCTTCTCTATGTGCGGCCTCGACGAGCCTTCCATGGAGGCGAACACGACGTCGGGCGCGAGGGAGACAATCTTCTCGATGTCCGGCCTCAGCATGTCCCCCACAATCGTGACGCCCTGGGCACCTGCGGGGAGCCTGCACCATCTCGTGGCGCCCGCAATCCGGTCCAGGGCGCCGAGCTTCACAATCGAAGCCGTGATTGAAGGCAGGAGGGAGACCACGCGCCGGGGTTCAGCCGGGAGCGCCACTGCCGTGCCTGAGTCGTCGCAAATGCTTTGGTCGCAATAAGTTGAGCCGCCCTCCCGGCCGCCTTCGCAGGAGCAGAGCCATGCCGAAACAACCGATATCAGAATACCCGCAAGAGGGCTGCGATTCATTCCGGGATCCTCATGTGCCCGCGGAGAAAATCACGATGATATCAAACCGGGCGCCCCGGCGCGAGACGCGCCGCGCTCTGCGCCGTCCGGAGAATACTTCTTTTGCGCGCCGATATGCTTGCCCCGGCCCGCGATATCTATTACATTCAATATCCGTAAGGATTGCTGGAGGATTGGATGAAGCGCGATCTCCGCTACAGATGGAAGGATTGCGGGCAATCCATCGATCCCGACAAAATCGAGAGACTCGGACAGGAGTTCGAAATCGGCCTGTTCGAGGCGATCCTGCAGAGGAACCCTGATTCCGTCCCCGCCCTCGTCTCCCTGGGCGAGCTGTACACGAAGACGGGGC
>JBFZBV010000614.1:0-5823 GCA_041308285.1 Planctomycetota bacterium
GGGCTTCGCTCCGGGGGCGGCTACATCCGCCGCGGGGAACTGGATTAAGGAAACAAGAGCCTGAGGGGATTTGTTTCCTTAGAAGGAGCGCGCAGCGCGACGAAGCAATCTCATCACCGACGGGATTGCTTCGCCCCGGCAAGCATCGAAGGGGTTCGCAATGACAAAACAAGGATCGGGATTTATTTCACCACCCGCTCGCGAACCTTCGGTTCGATATTCGACTCTGTTCCGAGAAATGTACCGCAGTTAGGGTCCTTGGGTGCCCATCGGAGTCAGAGTACCTGTTCGCGTTCGGCTCGCTAGAGGCACAGAGGCTCTTCCCCTGTGATCGAGATCTGCTTAACGCATGCCTTCTGTTATCTCGCCCGCTCGCCGCGTACTTCGCGAGCGGCTCGCTAGAGATCGCGGAGACCGCAAAGACGCGGCTATTATCAGCTTCCCACATGCCGCCGAGCTGCGCCCGGCGCCGCTGCGCGGCAGAAGTCGCGGCCCTCCGGCCGCAAAAGCGAGCTCTGCGCCCGTTGGTCCGCTGCTTCTTTCCGGCATGCGCGAAGCGGAAGACATCTCTCAAGAGATGCTCCCCCGAGTAACTCAGGCGATTCCGGGGGGAACGCGTGGGACTCGGACGGGCATGCTCGCATGCACGGACGAGGACCATGCGTTCTCAGAAGCGCCATAGCGCTGCCGCGCGAAGCGCGGCGAAGGAATCGCCGGCTTAGCCTTCTCTTCGTGTCTTCGTGCCTTCGTGGTTGATGGAGAATACTTCCCGCGGCCTGACGGCCGCGGCTGGGTTCGGCGCCACTGCTCGCATAAACCACGCCCCCACATCCCCACGTCTAGCCACCCACGTCCCACGGTCTACAGTCCACAGTCCACTGTCCACTGTCCACGGAACAGGCTTCCCCTCCGTACACTCTTGCTGCCCCTCGGTGTTCTCCGTGGTAGATAAGATCTCCCTGCCCCCCTCCCCGCGCCCTCTGCGACTCGTACTCTGTGACCTTCCGCCTTCGCTTTGATGCGAAGGGTGGTAAGCTTCGGCGGACTTGGCCAGATTGTTCAATAGGCCAGGATTCTCCTGATTTATGCACTCCCCGCCTTCGCATTGTGTCCGGTGCAATGGCTCCTGCGGATTTCACTCCGCTCGCGGGTATTCGTAGGCGAAGGAGGGGCTCCGCGAGAAAAATGTGTCAGATATTTACTGCACTCTATAGTATCTGCTGCACTCCCCAGCATTCGTTCCAGTACACCGGATTCTCACTTGTCCGCGGACCAGATGACGAGCTTTCCCTCGTTCCTTCTGGGATCCTCCTCCCTGCCCTGGTCGATGAAGTCGCCTGTATTCACAAGCTTCTGGCAGAGCGCGGCGAATGCCGCCCGCTCCGGAGCCCAGGAGACCGGGAAGCACACGAAGCGCAGGTCAGCCTCGGCCTTGCCTGGCTGGCCGCCCAGGATGTGCATCGGCTGACTGCAGAGGAAACCTATCGCTGACGCCTTCTCCGGCTTGGCGCCCGCCAGCGCGAACGCGAAGCCCGCGCTGTCCCGGCACGCGACCTCCCCTTTGCCGATGCGGACTCCCGGCCCGCTGCATGCTGCCACTCCGGCGGTCCCCCAAGGCGACAGGCGGAACATGTAAGCTCCTCCTGCAGGAAGCCCGGGAACCGGCCAGTCCGCCCCGCCCCCCTCGGCGGGGTTGAGAATTCTCTGGGTCATGGCCTTGCCCTGGCCTTCGACCGCCACGACGACCTGACCGTCCGAGAGGAAGCTCACGTCCGTGATTACCGCGCCGTCGAAAGCCTTTATGGCGAGGGGAACCTGGTCCTTGCCCTTTTCCTTCCAGAACCAGGACATGTGCGGCAAGGTGGGAGGGCCCGGGTTGACCCACAGCCCCCATGCCATCTTCGAGCAGTCCCTGGACACGCGCAGAACCTTCAGGAACCCCGCAGCCGGCACCTTGTCGAGCCTGGCAAGCTCCTCGATTGCGTTGCCCGACGCGTCCACGACCGCGATGACGTCGTGCCTCACGCCTATCAGGCGGCCGTCCGGAGCGTTCTCTATCCAGCGGAACTTCTTTCCCGTGAGGTTCAGGCCGCCTTCGCGCATGACCGATATGAAAGTCCCGCAATGCACTTCGTCCGCGGTCAGGTTGAAGGGCCAGCCCGTGAAGCAGACCGCCGCGCCCTTCCCTGCCGGCAAGGCGGCGAAATGCCCGGGACCGAACGCAGGCCCCGGCCCCATGGGAGACGTCGCCGCCACCTGGTTCGCCTTGTCAGGTTTGCCCGCTTCGAGGACGAAGAACCTGAGCAGCGCGCAGCGGTCGCCGCCGGTCCTCTGGTCGCCTGGAATCATCTCGCCGAGAATCAGCATGGGCGCGTCCGGATTGCGGACCCAGACGATTTCCACCGGCATGAACTTCGATCCCCCGGCCTCGGGCTTGATTCTTAAGGATTCGAAGCATTTCAGCCTCTTGCCCTTCTGGTCCATTGTCCAGACGAGGACCGCATCCCCTTCGCGGGCCGCAAAGGCCAGGACCTTCCCGTCGGGCGACCAGGACGGCACCGTGCAGGAGTCGTACTCGATTTCCGCCTTCTTCCACGGCGCGCCTGCGGCGGCAGCGCAGAAGTGCGCGGTCGCGGCGGCCAGCACCGCGCAGAAGACCGCCCTTTTCGGCATCGCTCATCCCTCGAAAAAGCGGGGGACTGAATTTTAACAGCTGCGGACCCGGTTTCAATTCTTCACTTCCCCTCGCTCATCCGAGCTTCTCCGGCGCCTTCTCGTTCCATGCAAGTCGCGTACGTGTACGAAAACGTGGACGGGAACGAATACGCGGCATGAAAGCACGAGTACGGGATAGCAGGTCCCGCGGTAAAAACGACCGGCGATACATCCGGGAGAATCAGGTCGCCCGCCGCCCGAAGATTCCGGACTCTTCACCCCTGCAGCCGGTGCCGCCCTTGCCATGCGGCACGGGACCGATATCATCTTCAATCTAGAAGTCGTTTCTTCCTGCGGCAGCGCCGCTCATTGGTTCGCCGTGCTGAGATACACGAAAGACGAAATCGCCGTGATCCGGTCGTGCGACACGCCGGAGAAGGTGCAGGAATTCCTGCTCGGGATGCCCTACAACTTCGACGAGCCTGACGAGACGTGGAGGTCGTTCCGGGGCGTGATGCGGGGCAGGACGGCGCACTGCTTCGAGGGCGCGGTCTTCGCCGCTGCCGTGCTCGCCGAGCACGGGTATCCGCCCCTGCTCATGTGCATGGAGGCGTCGGACATCGACCACAACATCTTCGTCTACCGCAAGGGGGGGAGGTTCGGGTCCGTGGCGAAGTCGAGAGACCAGAACCTGCTCGGCAGGCCTCCGAAATTCAGGTCGCTCCGAAGCCTCGTGATGTCCTATCACCCGTACTACTTCAACTACTTCACCAACGATCTCACTGATCTCACGCTGCGCGGATACGGCGTCGTGGACCTGTCGACGTTCGGCAGGGACTGGGTCCTCGCCGAAGGCAACCTGACGTTCATAGTCGAGCATCTCTGGGCCATGCCATACGTCAAGCTCTTCCCTGCAGACCGGGCGATGTACAGCGGATTCCCGGAGGTTGGCAAGTCGAAGTACCTGAGCCCGAAGGAGAAGGGCGGGATGCCGGGCGAAGGTGCGGCGTGAAGGCTCATCCAATCCTTACCACGAGTCCGACGCTCAGAACGACCGCAACTTGTAATCCTTTCGCTTGTTGAATTCCTCCGGTTTTGGAGTCTTTCATGAGCCCGAGGCCGCTTCTTATCTTCCTTGTCGCCCTTGCGGCCCTGCCCGCCCCGGCCGAGGAGCCCGCTCCGCCTCCGGTGCGGAGGTTCGAGGATCTTTTCCGGCGCCTGGACCGCGACGGGGACGGGAGAGTCGCTGCCGCGGAGATGGGCGCGCCCGAGCTGGTCCAAGCCATGGACGAGGACCGCGACGGGTTCGTCACAATCGCGGAGGTGCGCGCCTATTTCGCCAACCGGCCGCAGAAGGCCGGACCTGAGAACCCTTCCCACAAGGATTCGGAATCCAAGTGGGTCACTCCCCAGCTCCATGCATCGGGCCTGCAGTACAGGACGTTCGACAGCGCCGCAGCGGGAACGAAAGTCAGCTTCCACGTCTACGTCCCGGAAATCTACTCCGCGGAAAAGGAGCGCAGGTTCCCGGTCCTGTACTGGCTGCACGGCAGCGGCGGAGGGCTGGCCGGAGTAGCCGAACTGGCCGGCCGCTTCGACTCGGCCGTCCGCGCCGGAAAGATCCAGCCAATCCTCGTCGTATTCCCCAACGGCCTGCCGGAAGGCATGTGGTGCGACTCCAAGGACGGGAAAACGCCGGTCGAGACCATCGTGATTAAGGAGCTGATGCCTCACGTAGACTCCGAGTTCCGCACCATCGCCGGCCGCGATGGAAGAATCGTGGAGGGGTTCAGCATGGGCGGATACGGCGCGGCACGGTTCGGCTTCGGCCGCACCGACCTGTTCGGGACGGTCTCCATGCTCGCAGCGGGGCCCCTGCACCCCGAGTTCGAGACGCGCCGCGTCGGCCCGGCCGGCCGCGACGCGCTTCTGCGCAAGGTGTACGGAGGCGACCTGGAATATTACCGGAAACTCAGCCCCTGGCGGCTGGCCGAGGAGAACGCTGAAGCGCTCCGCGTAAAAACCCGCCTGCGCATAATCATCGGCGAACGCGACGAGACCCTGGGATTCAACCGCAGCTTCCACGAGCACCTGGAGAAACTCGCGATCCCGCACACCTTCACCGTCGTTCCCGGAATCGGTCACGACCCCCGGGCGATGCTCGACGCCCTGGGCGACTCCTTCTGGAAGTTCCACAGGGAAGCGCTGGAAAATCCGTCGGCGCCCGGCCGCAAATGAAGCTCTGAGGATTTTCCCGACGGATTATTCAAGCGTGCGTGAATGAGGATTTGCGAGCGCGTTGCTTCGGAATCAGCCACGAATCTCGAAGACTTCCGGCGAGCAGGTGCCACCGATCACTTGCTCCTGGGCCTTGTAGGACTCGAACCTACAACCCACGGATTATGAGTCCGTTGCTCTGACCAATTGAGCTAAAGGCCCTAAATCTTTATTATCAAAGAGTTATGGAAATTGTCCGGAGGCTCTGCTACAGGTGACCTGCTACACTTTCTCTCTACAATCTCGGGAGCCTCTTTATATCCTCGTCCTCCTGGGACTTGAGGATGTGAGCATACCGTTCCGTCGTGCTGATCGACTCGTGCCCCGACCATTTCTGGACCTGCCTGATACCCACTCCGCTCATCAGGGCGTGTGAGATGATTCGATTGTGAGCCAAGCTTACCCATGACCACTCTGCCGCAATGAGCTCTCCCAGGCGGGCCCCGGTGTGAAGGGCTATCCTTACCGCCCTCTCGAGCCAGGGGCCGCCACGAGCTTTTTGGATATCATATTCATGGCCTGCGTTCAATACCTTTTCAATGTCCTCCCGGGAGTGTATCTCGGGCTCCTCGACGATCTGCCGCAGCCGCTTGATTTCCTTGGTGGGATTCTCGTCAGCCAGGTTGTTCCGGATTGCCCACTTGAAGAAGCCATGCAGCAGTACCAGGTGGAGGTTGTGGGTGCGGGCGCTCCAGGGCCGCCTCGCATCGGCCGCCCATCCGGTTCGAGTCAGCCCCTCCTGGAAGTATCTCTGAAGGGCTTCAAAGGTCCATGCCTCGAGGGACGTCGAGTTGATGAACGAGAGGACGTTGTACAGGACTTTCTTGATGCGGATGATGTGTCCGCGAGAGAACCGCGGCTCCATGAACTCGATGTACTTCCTGACCGCCT